>NZ_JASCPQ010000005.1:0-107744 GCF_029959305.1 Pseudomonas sp. PS01297 | reverse complement strand
CTTTTGATCTTTAAAAAGATCGCGAGGCAAGCTCGCTCCTACAGAGGGGCCGGTAGCGGTTACAGGGAGCGCAAAGTCAACAAACGGGCGATGTCGCGGGCGCGGTCGGTGAGCAATTGTGCTGCCTGGGCGCAGGCGTCTTCGAGGCTCATCGGGCCGCTGGTCAAGGCGAAGGCGGCGTGTATGCCATGGGCGTACAAGGCCTGATAGCCCTCGCCCAATGTCCCGGCCAAAACCACCACCGGCACGCCGTGGGCCTGGGCGATACGGGCAACACCAAACGGGGTTTTGCCACGCAGGGTCTGCGCATCAAAACGCCCCTCCCCGGTGATCACCAGGTCTGCGCCCTTGACCGCTTCGGACAAACCAACCAACTCAGCAACCACCTCGACCCCGGCACGAAATTGCGCGCCAAAGAACGCTTTGGCGGCAAAACCAAGCCCGCCCGCTGCACCCGAACCCGGCTCATCACGTACATCCTTAGGCAAGACCTTGGCGCAATGATCGGCAAAGTGCCCGAGGGCTTGATCCAGCAGGCGCACTTGCTCAGGCGAGGCACCTTTTTGCGGGCCAAAAATGGCGGACGCGCCATGCTCGCCGCACAGCGGATTATTGACGTCAGCCGCGATTTCAAAACGCACGTCATTCAAACGTGGGTCCAGACCGGTCAGGTCAATGCGCGTCACGTTGGCCAAGGCCAGGCCGCCATGGGCCAGAGGTTGGTCCTGGGCATCGAACAAACCCAGACCCAACGCTTGCAGGGCACCGGCACCGGCGTCGTTGGTGGCGCTGCCGCCGATGGCCAGGATGATGCGCCGAGCCCCGGCATCCAGCGCGGCCTTGATCAACTCACCGGTGCCGAATGTGCTGCTGATGCAGGCGTCGCGCTCATTGCGAGCGACCAACTGCAAGCCGCTGGCCTCGGCCATTTCAATGATTGCGGTGCGGCTGTCCGGCAGCCAGCCCCAGTTGGCCTCGACCGCAGTACCCAAAGGCCCTTGCACGCGATTACGGCGCAGTTGCCCGTTACCGGCGGCGACAATCGCATCCACCGTCCCTTCGCCACCATCGGCCATGGGGCACGTGATCAACTGCGCATCCGGCAGCACATCGCTGAATCCGGCAGCAATGGCATCGGCGACTTTTTCAGCGCTCAGGCTGTCTTTGAACGAGTCGGGGGCAATCACGATTTTCATGGGGCGAATCTCCAGTTCTTATGCCTTCCATGCTGCCAGTAATCAGCTGCAAACACGCCGGTCTGGTGCACAAGCAATCACAGGGTTTGTTGTTCATTTTTACAACCGCAGCCGTGCAGGCTAGCTGTGTGGCAGCAATTGCACCCCCAGGTACAGCGCCAGCATGCCGTTGAGGCTTAACGGATCAACCCCGCTCAACTCGGCAATACGCTCCATGCGGTAGCGCAGGCTGTTGCGGTGAATGCCTAGCGCATCGGCACATGGCTGGCTCTGGCCGTCGTGTTCGCACCAACTGCGCAGGGTTGAGATCAGTTGGCCGTTACTGTCTTTGGCCACCACTTTGTGCAGCGGCCCTAACAGCTCTTCGAGGGCATCGTCGTTGCGATGGCGCCACAACATCACTGGCAAGCGATAACGATTGAGCGTCAAGACACGCGTCTGCGGCAACACATCCCGCCCATAAGCCAGCAAGTCACCGACCCGTCGATAGCAGCGACGTAAGCCCTTCAAGCCGTCGGCCTGACCACCTGCAGCAACGCGCAAGACGTTCCAGCCCAGACCATCAAGGCGTTCAAGCAAACGCAGGTCATCCAGTACGGTGGTCGACGGCCGACACCACAACAACGAACCGGGAGCCGGGGTCACGCACCAGCTGTCCGGATAGCGAGCCTGCAACCAGGCACTCAAGGCTTCGGCGCTTTGCCCCGCGCCCAACTCAAACAAAAATGGAATGCGTGATAACTGCGGCTTAAGCCCCAGCTGTTGGGCTTCATCAATCAGCCGGGGCGAGTCGCCTGCATCACTGAGCAATAAAGCCACCAGGTCATCGCAACGCTGCCGCCGCCATTGTTGTTCGGCCTGCTGGTGACGCTGGCCCACCAGCATTTCAGCGGTCATGCGCACCAGCGCGGCATAAGTGCGCAGCAACTCGGGCTCGCCGGTCAGCCCGAGCACGCCAATCAGGCGCTGGTCGAGCAATAAAGGCAGGTTGATACCCGGCTGCACGCCCTTGAGGTGCTTGGCCGTTTGCGTGTCAATCTCGACCACCCGTCCGTTGGCCAGGACCAGTTGTGCACCTTCGTGCCGAGTATTAATGCGCTCTGGCTCACCGCTGCCTAGAATCAGGCCCTGGCTGTCCATCACGTTTACGTTGTACGGCAAAATGGCCATCGCTCGATCAACGATGTCCTGCGCCAGATCATGATCCAGTTCAAACATGGGGTGACAATCCTTGGAAACATTTGTTCATGGGCACAGGCGGCTGGCCAAAAGGCTGTGCATTGGCACAAAGACAGCAACGCCGAGGTGACCGAGACTCATGCAGCGATCAACGTTAACCTCGGATCGTGAAAAAACATAATAAAGAGAGACAAAAGATGTCACAGAGCGCCAACACGACGCTGATCAGCGATGACGACAAAAACGCCATCTACAAGCGCATCACCCTGCGCTTGATCCCCTTTATCTTCATCTGCTACCTGTTCAACTACCTCGACCGGGTCAACGTTGGATTTGCCAAGCTGCAGATGCTCGACGCACTCAAGTTCAGCGAAACCGTATACGGCCTGGGCGCCGGTATTTTCTTTATCGGCTATGTGCTGTGCGGCGTGCCGAGCAACCTGGCCCTGACCCGCTTCGGCCCACGGCGCTGGATTGCGGTGATGATGATCACCTGGGGCGTGCTTTCGACCTGCCTGATGTTCGTCACCACACCGACCCAGTTCTACGGCCTGCGCCTGCTCACCGGCGCCGCCGAAGCGGGCTTCTTCCCCGGCGTAGTGCTGTACCTCTCGCAGTGGTTCCCGACCTTCCGCCGTGGCCGCATCATGGCGTTGTTCATGTCGGCCATTCCGGTGTCAGGTTTGCTCGGCGGGCCTTTCTCCGGGTGGATTCTTAGCCATTTCGCGGCAGGCCAAGGCGGCCTGGCAGGCTGGCAGTGGATGTTCCTGTTGCAAGGGATTCCGACCGTGCTGCTGGGCGGCCTGGCGATTTTCCTGCTAAGCGACAGCTTCGCCAATGCCAAATGGCTGAGCGCCCACGAGCGCGCGGTACTGGAAGCCGACCATCAGCTGGACGCCGCCAATCGTCCCTCCACAGCGACGGATTCGCTCCTGGCGGTGTTCAAGAACCCGGCCATCTGGGCATTTGGCTTGATCTACTTCTGCATTCAGAGTGGCGTGTACGCGATCAACTTCTGGCTGCCGTCGATCATCAAAAATCTGGGCTTCAATGACGCTCTGGTGATTGGCTGGATCAGCGCGATCCCGTACTTGCTGGCGGCAGTGTTCATGCTGTTGGTGGGGCGTTCTGCCGACCTGCGCAAAGAGCGGCGCTGGCACTTGGTGGTGCCGATGCTGATGGGCGCAATCGGATTGATCATTGCGGTCAACTTCGCGACCCAGCCGGCCATTGCGATTTTGGGCCTGACCATCGCAACCATGGGCGCCCTGACCGGCCTGCCGATGTTCTGGCCGGTGCCGACCGCCCTGCTCAGCGCGGGTGCGGCAGCGGGTGGCCTGGCCTTGATTAACTCGATGGGGCAGATGGCGGGCTTCCTGAGCCCTTACCTGGTCGGGTTTGTCAAAGATGCGACCGGCTCTACGGACGTGGCCTTGTACATGCTGGCTGCCGTGATTGTCGGTGGCAGCCTGCTGGCCTTGCGCATGACCCGGGGCATGACCAACGCCTGATGGTTCACGCTTTTGCTTCGCGATCTTTTGGATTTTTAAGATCAAAAGATCGCGAGGCAAGCTCGCTCCTACGGGTTAGAACTCGATATCCAGCTGTTCAACCACGTTGAACTGCTCGTCTACCAGGCAACCGACGCGCCATTTGTCGAAGGTCAGACACGGATGTGAGGTACCAAAGCTGATGATGTCGCCGATGGTCAACTCAATGCCAGGGGCAACAGTCATAAAGGCATGCTGGTCCATCACGGCAGTGACCCGGCATTCGCGGACGTCATCGCCCAACGCAGGCACTACGCCTTCGCGGTAACGTTTTAGCGGCATCGGCAAGCCCGCATCGTAGGCCACATCACGTTTGCCCAAGGCAACAACGGCAAAGCCCGGCTCGGGCAGCGATTGCACGTGGGCCCAGACTTCCAGGGCCGGACGCAGCCCCTCGTGCAGGTCGCTGCGCCTGTCCAGCACACAGAATTGCGCCTCTTTGTAAATGCCGTGATCGTGAACCACGTAGCTGCCGGGGCGCAGCACGCTGAGGAATCGCCCGCTGGCCGACTCGGCGGCGAAGGCTTCGGCAATCAAGTCATACCAGGCAGACCCCGACGCCGTGATGATCGGTTTATCGAGGGCAAAGGCGCCGTCTTTTTGCAGATGCAGGGCCAAACGCACCAGCGACGCTGCGAAAGCACGAATCTCGCTGATCGCTGTGTCACCACGAATCACCCCTTCGTAGCCTTCAATGCCCGTCAACGCAAGGGCTGGCTGGGCGTTGATCGCCGCCGCCAGAGCCAGCACTTGCTCCTCTGTGCGACAGCCGCAACGCCCGCCGACCACGCCGTACTCGATCATCACGTTGAGACGCTGACCGCGCCCGGTAAAGAACGCGCCCAATGCTGCGACGTTGTCCGGGTGATCCACCATGCAGTAGAACTCGAACGCCGGGTCCGTTTGCAGCTCGGCTATCAGTGCCATGTTCGGCTGACCCACCAACTGGTTGGCCATCAGCACGCGGCGCACGCCGGCGGCATAGGCGGCACGGGTTTGCACCGCAGTGCCCAAGGTCATGCCCCAGGCGCCCTGCTCCAGCTGGCGGCGAAACAAGGCCGGGGCCATGCTGGTTTTGCCGTGCGGGGCCAGCACTGCGCCGCTGCGGGTTACGAAGTCCTGCATCCAGCGAATGTTGTGTTCCAGCGCCGCACGGTGGATCACCAGCGCAGGCAAGCTGACGTCACGCAGCAGATTGTCGGCACGTTTGCCGGCGCCCTTGGGCACCAGCGCAGTATTGAGTGGCATCGGTATACCTCGTGTGTCAGACCTTGGCTTTGTAGGCGATGCAGTCGATCTCGACCTTGCAATCGACCATCATCATGGCCTGAACGCAGGCGCGGGCCGGGGCATGTTCGCTTTTGAAGTACGACGCAAACACCTTGTTAAAACTCCAGAAGTCACGCGGATCTTGCAACCAGACGCCGGCACGCACCACATCTTCCAGGCCGTAACCGGCTTCTTCGAGAATCGCAATGAGGTTTTGCATGGTCTTGTGGGTTTGCTCAACAATCCCGCCATTGATGATTTCACCGTTTTCCATAGCCACCTGACCCGACACGTGCAGCCAGCCATCGGCCTCGACGGCGCGGGCGAATGGCAAGGGTTGACCACCGGCGCCCACAGCGCCAGTACCGTAACGTTTGATGCTCATATAAGCAGGCTCGGTTAGTGAACAGGCTGGCAGTGTGGCACACGCCACGCCATCAGCCCAATTGCCACCAACCGGGCAGCAGTTGCTGCACCTTGGGCTCGGCAAAGCGGTCATCGATCAAGAACAGCGTGCCTTGGTCGCTTTGGGTGCGGATCACGCGCCCGGCGGCCTGGACGACTTTTTGCAGGCCTGGATAGAGGTATGTGTAGTCATACCCCGCGCCAAACAGCCCGGCCATGCGCTGCTTGATTTGCTCATTGACCGGGTTCAATTGCGCCAGCCCAAGGGTGGCGACAAATGCACCGATCAGCCGCGCCCCAGGCAAGTCGATGCCCTCGCCAAACGCACCGCCCAGCACGGCGAAGCCAACACCTTGGCTGGCCAGGGTGAACTGATCCAGAAAGCCTTGGCGCGCGGCTTCGTCCATGCGTCGTGATTGCGACCACTGCGGCACCTGTGGATGGCGTTCGGCGAGCAACTCTGCAACCTGTTGCAGGTAGTCAAAACTGCTGAAAAACGCCAGATAGTTGCCGGGGCGCTGAGCGAACTGAGCCGCGATCAATTCGACGATGGGCGCCAAGGACGCTTCGCGGTGCACATAGCGGGTCGAGATCTGGCTGACCACCTGCACCTTCAATTGTTGAGCACTGAACGGCGATTCGACGTCGATCCAGACCGTATCGGCAGGCAACCCCAGCAGGTTGGCGTAGTAAGGGCGCGGGCTCAGGGTGGCAGAAAACAAAACGTTACTTTGCGCGCTGGCCAGCCGTGGGCCGATGAATCCCGCCGGGACAATGTTGCGCAGGTTGAGCTGTGACACCCGCCGCCGGCCAACATCGCGCACGCTGACGTCGAACAAAAAGTGCTGGTCAAACAGCTCTGCGACCCGATTGAACTGCAAGGCTTCGAAATAGAAGGCTTGCAGGTTGCCGGTCAGCCCTTGCGGGTGATCGTTGAGGTAGTCACCGATTGCCGTTATGCAGCCCGACAAGGCGCTGAGCCATTTAGCCGGCAGTTGCGGATGCACCTGATAAGGCCCGGTTTGCTCCTTGTGCAGCGCATTCCATTCGCGATTGAGGCGCTTGAACGGCTTGTCCAGCGGCGCCGGGGCGTTTTGCCGAACGCTGTTGAGGGTCTGTTGATCGAGGCTGGCGCTGTACATCTGCCGCGCCCGCTCCACCAGGTTATGGGCTTCGTCGACCAGCGTCGCGACCCGCCATTGATTGGCTTGGGCCAGGCCGTATAGCAAGGCCGTAAAGTCGAAATAGTAGTTGTAATCGGCAATTACCAGATCAGCCCAGCGGGCCATTTCCTGGCTCAGGTAGTACGGACACACCTGATGGTCCAAGGCGACGCTGCGCAGTGTCTGCTGGTCCAGCGGTGACTGGCCAACAGCCGCCTGACGCGCAGCGGGCAGGCGATCATAAAAGCCCTTGGCCAACGGGCAGGCATCACCATTGCAGGCGTTTTCGGGGTATTCACAGGCCTTGTCCCGCGCCACCAGTTCCAGCACGCGAAACGGGCTCTGCGAGCCTGCCGGGTACAGCACTTGTGCGGCATCCAGCGCCAATTTGCGGCCGGGCGTCTTGGCGGTCAGGAACATCAGCGTGTCGAGTTGTTGCTTGGGCATGGCCTTGATCAAAGGGAACAAGGTACCTATGGTTTTGCCGATGCCAGTGGGGGCCTGGGCCATCAGGCAGCGGCCGCCGCTGGCAGTTTTGTACACGGCCTCGGCCAGGCTGCGTTGCCCGGTACGAAACTGCGCATGGGGGAAGACCAACTGTTGCGCCGCCTCATCACGTGTCTGACGATGGCGCATTTCTTGTTCGGCCCAGTTCAGGAACAGCGAGCATTGCTGATTAAAGAACTGTTCGAGGTCGGCAGCCTTCCAGGTTTCTTCGACGCGTGTTTCTTTTTCGCTAACGATATCGAAGTACACCAGCGCCAAATTCACCTGGGGTAGTTGCAGGCTTTGACACAGCAGCCAGCCATACACCCGGGCCTGAGCCCAGTGCAGTTGCCGATGGTTGGCAGGGATCGAAGCAAAGTCGCCGCGAAAGGTTTTCACCTCTTCTAGTACATTACCCAGCGGGTCATAACCGTCGGCACGGCCGCGCACGGTCAAGCTCTGGTACTGGCCTTCAAGGCTCACTTCGGTTTGATACCCGGCACTGCGCCGAGAGGCCACCGTGCGATGCCCGGCAATGCCCTGCTGAGCCGTGGGCGACGGGGTAAAACGCAAGTCAAGGTCGCCGACCTTGGCCGTGAACTCGCACAAGGCGCGTACTGCCACGCGATAACTCAAGCGCTCAGATCCAGCCATTGCACGTAACACACTGTGACCGGCATCTGATGTTGCTCGCACAGCGCGAGCCAGCGCAGTTGGTTATCTTGCAGGCGGTCACCGGGACCTTTAACTTCGATCATGCGGTAGGTCTTTTGCGCGGGCCAGAACTGAATCAGGTCAGGCATGCCGGCACGATTGGTTTTGATGTCTTGCAACAAACGCTTGAACCAGACTTTCAAATGCTCAGGCGGCAAGCACAGCAGAGCATCGTCCAAGAGGCTTTGGCTCACATAGTCCCAGGCCACAAAAGGTGACTGCACACCGAACTTGGCGGCGTAGGTGGCGCGTATGGTGTGTTGGTATTGCAGGCTGTCCAACTGCGCCAGGCAGGCGTCGAACAAGTCTGCACGCCGGGAAAAGAAATCTTGATCGAGCAAATCGGCCGGGCCGCTTTGATAAGGATGAAAAAACGCCCCCGGCAGCGGTGCGAAAATCGCCGGCCAGCACAGCAAGCCAAACAGACCGTTGATCAAGGTATTTTCGACGTAGTAAACCGGAGCTTCAGGCGCTTGCAGGTGGTTAACCACTTTGAACTCAACCGACAGAGGTTCATCACGATCGAGGCTCAGGTCCAGGCGCTCGATCGGTTGCGCCTTGGGTCGTTCCAGCGCCGCCAGGCCTAGCTTGCGGCGCAAACGGGGCAGCATGCGCAGCAATTGCTGTTGCTCAGCGTCGGTAAAAGGCGCATCCGCACTGGGCTCGGTCAACGCCATGGCCTGTTCAAACTCACCCAGCAGCTCAAGCACCCGAACCATGCGCAAACGCGCCTCAGGGTGCTGGCTATCACGGTAGACCCGTAAAGCCTGGGCCAACGCCCCTGCCCGCTCGTGGAACTGGCCGATTTGAAACAACAAACGCGCTCGACGGCGTTGCAGCCAGCGGTTGTCACTGTGGTATTCCAGCACCCTGCCCTGTATGTCCTGCACATCGCCGCCCGCTTCAAACGCCTCACGACAAGCGTAGAGGTGCAGGTAGCCGTCGATATCAGCCCGGCAGCGCAAGGCACGTGATTCCGGGCTGAACGCCACTGTTTCGTAATTAAAAAGGCCCAGATCAGCCAGTACCAGGTCCGGCCAGCCCTGGCTCAGGTTGCCAAAGAACATTAACCGCAAACGATCGCTCAAGTCCCGGTGATTAAGGGTGTAGAGCTGTTCATCCAGTGCAGGATGCCATTCGTTAAAGCTTTGCTGATGGTTAAAATCGGCAGCAAGATCCTCCAGCCACGCGGTCTTTTTACCTTTGGGCTGAGTGATATGCGCACTGAAACGACCGAGGATCTCGGGCTTGGTCAGCACCTCAAACACCTCGGTCAGTACCAAGGGCGCCTGATCCCTCACCCAGTCGCCCTCCACCAAAGGCCGCGCAGCCGAGCGAATATCGCCGATTTCTGCATAACTGAGCTTGCTCGCGCGAAAATGCGCGCCTTTGCGCATCACCATACGCACCCACAGTGCTTGTGAGGGCGTTGGCAACTGGCCAAAACCGGCGATAAATTGCTGTTCTTCAGGGCTCAGGACATCCTCATACCGGACTGCAACCCAGGCGAGTACATGCTGAAAGTTTTTGAGGTAGTAAAACGGGTCTTGTAGGGGATCAGAAATCACAGGCACAACAAACCACTGGCTTTGGTTACTGGTTATGCATACAGATAGCAGTTCGCCTACCCGCCTGGCAAACCCTATTGGATGAGCGGCCGGGAAGTTCCCGTGTGGTAGCCGCTGACCCGGGACCAGGCAGCGGCTTCAGATTTACGGTTGAACCTCAGAGCTGCTTGTCTGGGTCATGCATCCACAGTGCGGCAATCAAGGACTTACCGGCTGAGAAGTCTGTTTTTGACATACCGAACAGCACACGAAGTGATGACACAGGTAGCCCGCTGACTGATTCAAGCCACTTTACATCAGCCTCAGACGCGGCATTTTCCTCCATCAGGGTCTGTCGCAAGTCATTGCGTACATGGAGTTTTTCGGGATGACGCTGTTGTAAAAACACTTCGAGGCCGCTTGCCTGATCCACAAACGGTGAATACAGAGCGCAGATCAGATGTTCATCGGTCATGCCATGAAGTTCGGCCAGATAGTGAGTAATGGTTTGTCGCAGCCTTTCTATGCGCTTTGGCGTATTAAAACTGCCGCCCAACTTTTTAATCACCTGACCTTTATAACGTTCGTTAGTTTGATTGTCAGCGCTGGCCTTGCGCAAAAAATCTTGCACTCCAACATGGTACTCATCCCCGCAGTGACAGACACCGCGAATGCCCTGTATGTGCGCCGACAATAAAACAACAGCAGCCTGGGGCTCTTCAATATCCAGAACCTTTACATTCCATGAGCCTTCTACAAACATCAGCACTTGCGAATGCAACATATCGACTTCATAAGAGAGGCAATCAAACACGTTGATAATATTAATTTCGCTGTCTGCGCTGTGTGCACCCAACAGATTCAACGGTACAGGAAGGCGCAACCAGTGTTTAAAGTCATCATCCAGCTTTGAACATAATTTAACTGCACTTTCAAAGCCTTGGGCATACAGAGCATTAGCCGCATGCCCCTGTTTAAGCGCTACTTGCCGTATCCATTGAGTGTATTCACCCAGGTGTTCAGGTGGGCGGCGATCAATCAACGCATCAACGTGCCCACCCCATTCGCAGGCGCGCCGGTAAAGCTTGGCCCGTGACAGCAGATCGGCATAAAAGAACGTCGCTCGGGGCGCAGCTTCCGAGAGATGTCCGGCCATCAGTATTTGTGTGCGATCCATGACCGACGCCAAGCGCTCAAAGGCTATCGGTATGTGTTTGTCCAACCGCCTGACTTGCGTCTCATCCACCAGCAGCAGTTCCACTGTTGGATCGTCATACACAAACAACTCATTGCATTGTGTCTGTATTCGCGCCATGACATTGGTCGTGACACGAGGCTGACGCAATACGGCAATACGCAAAGTAAATGTTTCGGGGGTACGACCGGCAATACTCAGTTGGGCTGCACGTAAAAAAGCCAAGGTGTAAGCGCATTCTTTGCCGCCTTCATGGACCACCATGACCCGATAACTTCCAATCCGTTCCAGCCCTCCTGCGGCGACTAATATGCGTTGAACCAACAGTTGCAACGCAATGCGTTCGGGACGACTAAAAAACCCCAGCAGCCGGTGTAGAACTTGTTGATAAACAAAATGCATGGCTTGTTCATGAAAGTTGCTCATGGGCTATTCCTCCAGTTCGACCGCTGTATTATCGACAGCCCTCAGCGCCAAGCACACCGTTACCTAATGGGTTCACCTCATAACAGATGCGACCCACATATGCATAGGAATTCACCTACACATAAAACACACACAAAAGAATATTTTTCCAGTTTGGAAAAATCTAAACGAATTGATCCCCGATCATTAAAAACTGCCAGCATCACTATTCAATAAACAAAAGCAGGCCCATGTTTATTCATGCGCAACAAAAATGCCCTTGAACTCAAGGTTCAAGGGCAGGCTGTTTGCAACTGCAGTCAGTCTGTGGGTTTAAAAATTACCCCAGCTCCAGTGCCACACGTCCGCGGCATGGGCAATCGTCCATGTAGCGATGGGCTTCAACGAACTTATCGAAGGGGAACACTTTTACGTCCAGAGGTAGCAACACCCTGTCGGCGGTTAACTGGTTGATTTCACGCAGGGCGCGCTGGATGGCCTCTACGTCCTGGTCAATGCCCAACTCCGGCTTGCCAGTAAAGTTACCAATGCAATGCACAAAAAACTGAATATTCTTCTGAAAACAGGCACAGGCTGGCAGACGCGTCTGGTTGCCACCTTGCAGACCGTAGAGCACCAGGCTGCCGCGAGGTGCCAGCACGTCACCCAGCACTGACATTTGCGGACCACCCAGGCCATCAAATACGGCGTCCACGCCTCGGCTGTCGGTAATCTTGTTGACCTGCATCAGCAGGTCCTGCTCCTCGGTCACGATGACGTGATCGGCACCCAGGCCCAGCAGGTATTCGCGCTCTTCACTTTCTTTGGTCGCAGCGATGACCTTCGCTCCCAACGCTTTGCCCAACTGCACAAATGAGGGACCGGCACAGTGGCTGGCATCGGTAATCAATACCGATTGACCCGGCTTGATACGCGCCAGATCGACATAAGCGAAATAGGCTATCAACAGCGGGGTGTAATGGGTGCTGGCCTGCACCGGGGTCAAAATATCCGGATAACGGGTGAGCGCGGAACGCGGCATCACGATCTGCTCACCGTAAGTGGGGAACTCATTGGCGCTTTGAGCCGGGAAGCTCGCCACCTTATCGCCCACCGCCAAGTCATCAACGCCCTCACCCACGGCGGTAACAATGCCAGCCATTTCGTGGCCGATACCCGCCGGCAAACGCGCCGGGCTTGGCGCCAGGTTCTGGCGCCAGAGCACGTCATACCAACTGATACCTATCGCCTCGACACGCACCTGCACTTCGCCATGCGCAGGCACAGCGACAGGGTGCTCTTCGCACTTGAGCACCTCAGCTGGCCCAAACTTGTGAAAACGGATCGTGCGCGACATCACAAACCTCGCCTTATTAATCGCTAATACCACGGGACTTTATCCGGGCTTTGTGCGCAAGACTAACAGACAGCATTAATAGTCGACATGCCTGTCATTGATCCGGCGCGTTTTTTTAGCCGTGAAAAGCCGTGAACAGCGCCGCAAAAAACCTTCAAATTGCCGCCTATAAGCCCTGAAACACGACTCCTCAATCCAAGAAAGGCAATCTACCGAGTGACGATTTATGAACTTTGCCAGTAAGATCCATTACCTGACTTTCCGTTGACCCTTCAGTGAATCCCGCCAGATGAACCGTAACGACTTGCGTCGCGTCGATCTGAACTTGCTGATCGTCTTCGAAACCCTGATGCATGAACGCAGTGTGACCCGTGCCGCCGAAAAGCTTTTTCTGGGGCAACCGGCCATCAGTGCAGCCTTGTCACGCCTGCGCAATTTGTTTGACGACCCCTTGTTCGTGCGCACCGGCCGCAGCATGGAGCCCACAGCGCGGGCGATAGAGATTTTCGCGCTGCTGTCACCGGCACTCGACTCCATCTCCACCGCCGTCAGCCGTGCTTCAGAATTCGACCCGGCCACCAGCACCTCGGTGTTTCGTATTGGCTTGTCGGATGACGTTGAATTTGCCCTGCTGCCGATGCTGCTCAAGCGCTTGCGCGCTGAAGCCCCGGGCATCGTCCTCGTGGTGCGGCGAGTCAACTACATCCTCATGCCACCGCTGTTGGCGTCGGGAGAGATTTCGGTAGGCGTCAGCTACACCACCGACCTGCCCGCCAATGCCAAGCGCAAAGTCTTGCGCCGCAGCCGGTCCAAACTACTGCGAGCCGACACCATGCCCGGCGCCATGAGCCTGGACGACTTCTGCGCGCGGCCCCACGCACTGGTTTCATTTGCCGGCGACTTGAGCGGCTACATCGACACCGAACTGGAAAAAACCGGACGCAAGCGCCATGTGGTACTCGCGGTGCCGCAATTCAACGGTTTAAGCACACTGCTGGCAGGCACCGACATCGTCGCCATGGTCCCCGACTACACCGCCGAAGCCCTCACCGCCGCCGGCGGCGTACGTGCCGAAGACCCGCCGCTCGAGATCGAAAGCTTTGAACTGCACATGGCCTGGCGCGGGGCACAGGACAACGACCCGGGGGAACGATGGTTGCGGTCGAGGATTCAGATGTTTTTTGGGGATCCTGAGAGTCTGTAAAGAATGACAACAGTTGCTGTGAATATGCAGGAGTGAGATTGCCTCGCAATCGTTTGATTCTCCCCCCAACCAAAATCTGGCGGCACCTGCCGCCAGACATTCTTCCAAGCTAACTCAAAAATCCACCGAAGCCGAAAGCTCCACCGTCCGTGGCGCGCCCAGCCCCAGGCTGGACAGTAATGGCGTCCCCCAATAGGCCTTGTTGGCGACGTTGGTCACGCTGCCGCGCAAGGTGATCGGGCGGCTGGCCAGGTGGGTGGTGTAGCGGGTGCCAACGTCAAAGATGGTGTAGCCAGGGATCGATTGCGAGTTGTCAGCATTGATGTATTGCTTGGACACTGAGGTTGCGTTGGCGGTGAGGGTCAGGCCGTCGAGCACCGGGGTGTCCCATTCAACGCCCAGTTTGCCTTGTAATTTGGGCAAGCCGGTGGCCGTTTTGCCCTGGTTGATGCCGCCTGCGGTCTTGGTGAGTTTGGGGTCGACATGGGCCACGCCGCCCATGAGCCGCACGTCGTTCAGCGGCGCGCCGAAGAAGCCCCATTCAATCCCGCGATTGCGTTGTTCGCCGCCAAAGGAGAAAACGTTGGTGTCCGGGTCGGTATAGCTGCTGGGCCGCTTGATTTCATAGAGGCTCAGGGTATGGGTGAAGTCGCCGAGGTCCAGCTTGAGGCCGACTTCTTTTTGCTTGGATTTGTAGGGCGCGAACACATCCCCGGCATTCGCGGCTGTCATCGGCGCAGTGGCGCCTTTGCTCAGGCCTTCTATGTAGTTGGCATACACGGAGATATTGTCGGTGACCTTGATCAGTAATGCCGCTGCGGGTGTGGTGGCGGCTTCGTCATAGCGGCCGGTTCGTGCGCCGGTGCTGACGCTGAAGGTGTCGGTCAAGACTTGCTGACGACGTACCCCCAGGGTCAATTGCACCTGGTCTTCAAGCACCGATAAGGTGTCTGCCACGCCGTAACTGGTCAGGCGGGTTTCGCTGTGGGCAATGTACGGAAAGCTTTTATCCGCTGCCGGGCCCCAGACCGGGTTGTAGATGTTGGTAATCCAGTCCGCTCCGGGCACCTGCCTGCGGCCGTAGTCTTTTTGGGTGTCGCCGTAGTGCGTGGCGTTGATCGACCATTGATGCTTGATCGCCGCTGTCTGGAAGTTGCCTTTCAAGCCTGCTTCGCCTGAGGTTTTCTCCAGCTCCATTTTCAGTTGGCCCATGCTGGTCTTGAAGTCGCCTGCCTCGTTAAAGACCGTGGCCAACATGGTGCCGCTGTAGACATAACGGGTTTCGCTGGTGCCAAACGCCGCATAAGCCATAAGATCGTCAGTCAGGTCGTACTCACCGCGCACGATGGCGCCGTGATCCTTGGTCTGCACGTAGGCCCAGTCAGGGTTGAGCAAGGTATCGGACTTGGGTGGCTTGGGCACCGCCACCCCGGAGGCCAGGTTGATACCGCGGTTCTGCCCGCGAACACGGTCTTCACTCTCATACAGGTTGGCAGACAGACGCGCGCGCTCGCTTCGCCAGTCCAGACCGAGCGAGGTCAATTCGGCTTTGAGCTTTTGATGATCCACTGCACCGTCGCCATCCCGGTACACCCCGTTAAAGCGGACGCCGAACTGCTGATCTTCGCCAAAGCGCCGCCCCACGTCCAGGTGACCGCCAAACTGCGCATCGGACATATAAGTGCCGGTGAAGCGCGTTAACGGCTCGTTGCCTGCACGCTTGGGCACCAGGTTGACGGCACCCCCGACCGAACCTCCCGGCGGCATGCCGTTGAGCAGCGCAGACGGGCCTTTGAGCACCTCGATGCGCTCGTACATTTCCGGCGAAATCCGGTAGTAAGGGGCCACGCCATACAGCCCGCCGATGGTCACGTCGCTGATGTTGCTGGCAAAACCACGAATGGAATAGTTCTCGCTGAAGGTGCCGGTCAACCCGTTGCTGAACACCGCCGGGTCCGTGGCGGCAATCACTTGGGTGATGTTTTGCGCCTGGCGGTCGGCAATGTATTTTTCGGTGTAACTGACGGTACTGAATGGCGTTTCCATAAAATCTTTATTGCCCAGCAGGCCAACCCGGCTGCCATAGGCAACCTGCCCTCCCGCGTAGCTGGGGGGCAATTCGGACGGTAAATCCATTTCACCCTCAACCCTCGTCTCAGGCAGTGTCGAGACGGACTTTTCTTCGGTGTTCAAGGTGTCGGCATAGGCTGGCAAGCCGGCCACGGCCAAGGTCATGCCCAATAGCACGCGCTGTACGGCAGTGGCGGTGCGGCTCAAGGCAAAGTCTGCGCGAGGTGGCGCAATGCGGGTTGAAAAGTGATTTTTACGCACGCTAAGGCTCCATTCAACTGGGAAGTTGCTGGTTGTTGTTTATCTAAATAAAAAGGGTGTTTTTAATGAGAATCGTTAGATGGCCAATAAATGACTGGCCAAGGCCTGGCGCGGCTTAGCGCTGATAGCCTTTTTCAACGTCCTCAATCATCAATTTCAGCGAGGTCGGACTCGCGCCGGTCACGTACCAGGCCTGGGCATCGGCAAATATCACCTTGCCGTTCTTCCATGCTTTGGTCTGCTGCAGCAACGGGTTGCCCATGGTTTGGGCGTCCATCACCGGCCGACGCTCCATCACTGCCGTGCGGTCCACCACATAAATGATGTCGGGGTTAGCCTGCTGAATGAATTCGCTGGAAATCGGCTGACCATGCAGGCCCGCTTCGGCTGTCGCGCTAGCGGGTTTCACCCCCAGGGCATTGAAGATAAAGCCGTAGCGCGACTGCACGCCGAATGAACTGAAAGCGCCATTGTTGTGAAGCACCACCAGGGCTTTTTCGGGCCTTCCTTGCGTGAGATGCCTGACCTCTTCGACTTTGGCATCCAGCTCATCAACCTTCTGGCGGGCCAGCGCCTGCTTGTCGAAAATCTGCCCCAGGGTCAGCAAGTGGTCCTTGATGACGTCGATATGCCGCGCTTCGCTGTCGCGGTAGTCGACATCGAAATGGACGGTCGGGGCCATTTCGCTCAGCTCTTGATAGTGATTGGCCTGTAACGAGGTGATGAGGATCAGGTCCGACCTGGCCGCATACACGCGCTCAAGATTGGGCTGCACAATGGCGCCGACGTCTTCGACACTCGCGGCATCCTTGTAGCGGGCGAGAAAATGCGGGACAAAATCCTTTGGCATTCCCACCACCGGCACGCCGAGCTGGTCAAGAAAATCGACCTCGTTCATGTCAAGGGCGACCACCCGTTGCGGGGCGTGCTCGATCACCGTTGTGCCCAATTGATGCTGCACGCTGACCGGTGCATAAGCGCCCTGCCCCGCCTGCGCAGCAGGGCCGGCCTTGGTCGGTGTTGCCGGTTTGTCGTTGCAGCCCTGCACCGCAAAAGCTGCAGCTATCAGCAGGGCCAACGGCCACAAACGCTGGGTGTGAAGCGCCATGTTCAAGGTTCTCTCTAGGGGTTGAAGTAGTTGCACAGAAGCCCTCGCGGGCCCTGGCTGATGTCGAAGTCCAGACCGTACAGCTCGCTGAGCCGGGTTTCGGTAATCACCTGCTCAACGCTCCCGGCGCACTGCACCGCACCCGCCTTCATCGCCACGATGTGATCGGAATAGCTGGCGGCAAAGTTGATGTCATGCACCACCAGAATCACCGTGCGGCCGAACCCGTCGCAGAGTCGGCGCAGCGCACGCATGATCTGCACGGCGTGCTTGATATCGAGGTTGTTGAGCGGTTCATCGAGCAACAGGTAGTCGGTTTGCTGAGCAATCGTCATCGCCAAAAAGGCCATTTGCCGCTGCCCGCCGCTAAGCTCGTCAAGATAGGCATGGCGCAGCGGTTGCAGAGACAGAAACTCGATTGCCTCGCCGATCAGCCGCCGGTCTTCGGCGGTCAACGCCCCACGGCTGAACGGAAAGCGCCCAAACGCGACCAACTCCTCCACCGTCAAGCGCAAGTTGAAGTCTGGCGACTGGCGCAACGTCGCCACCCGCTTGGCGTACTCATTGATTGGCAAGCCCGTGACCGGGCGGCCTTCGAGGCGCACTTCGCCACGCCCCGGCGCCATCAGCCGCGCGATCATCATCAGCAACGTGGTCTTGCCAGCGCCGTTTGGGCCGATCAGCGAGGTCAGCCCGCCTCTTGGGAAACAGGCATTAACGTTGTTCAGTACGGTCTTGGCGCCATAGGCCTTATGGATGTCATGGACAGTAATCATGGGGTTCCTCGGGTACGCACCATCAACACCAGGAAGTACCCGCCGCACACCAGATTGACGAGGATGCCGACGGTGGTCTTGTAATTGAAAACATGCTCGACCAATAGTTGGGCGGCGATAAACATACCGACGGCAATCGCGCTGCCCAGCGCCAGGGTGACCCGGTGCCTGAAGGTGCGGGCCAGCGCATACGTGATGTTTGCGACAAAGACGCCCATAAAGGCTGTGGGCCCGAGCAAGCTGGTGGAAATCGCCACCAACGCCGCTATCAAGCCCAGGTGCAGGCGCACGTTGCGCTGGTAATCAACCCCTAGCGAAATGGCCTGATCGCGCCCAAGGGCGAGTACATCGAGGGTGGGTAAGGTCTTCCGGCCCACCAGGCAAACCGCCGCGACCAGCGCCCCGCAGAACAGTAACTGCGCAGGCTGCGCCCGATTGAAAGAAGCCTGGCTGAAGCCCTGCAACACAGAGAATTCACCGGGGCTGACCTTGAGCTGGACGAACTGGGTAAAGGTACTGATCACCATGGTCAGTACCAGGCCGACCAACAGCAGGAAATACACGTTGTTCTTGCCGTCCCGGAACAACCCGCGATGGATGCACCACGAATAGGCAAGCATCAGCAGCACGGACAGTAAAAAGTTACCGGAGACACCCAGCAGAACCGCGCTGTAAGTGCCGAGAAACAACACCAGCAAGGCCTGCAAGAGCAGATACACCGCCTCGTAGCCCATTATTGCGGGGGTCAATATGCGGTTGCCGGTAAGGGTCTGGAAGGTGATCGACGACCAGGCAATCGCCACCCCGCCGATCACCATGGCTGCGAGCCGGGCGAGCCGCTTGGGGATCACATAGTCAACGTCCAGGCCCGAGCGCAGGAACACAAACACCAGCGCCAACAAAACGACCGCGCCCCACACGGCATATCGGGGCAGCGCACGGCTCATCGGTGCCTCCAGATGATCAGCACGAGGAACAACACCCCGCCTACGCTGCCCGCAGTCAAACCGATGGGCACTTCGAACGGGTAAATAATCAGGCGCCCAAGAATGTCGCAAACCAACAGCAAGCACGCGCCACCCAGTGCCACGATGGGCAGCGTGCGCGCCAGGTTGTCGCCATAACGCAGCGCGACCAGATTGGGTATGACCAGGCCGACAAAGGGGATCGCGCCGACCGTAATCACCGTGGCAGACACCGTGACTGCCACCAGCAGCAATCCCAGCACCACGGTTGCCGGGTAGTTGAGCCCCAGGCTGGTGGCCATGCCTTCGCCCATGCCCACCACGGTGAAACGGTGGGCATACAGGTAGGTCAGAACAACAATCGGCAGAATCAAATAGATGATTTCGTAGCTGCCCTGCACCACCCGGGAAAAGTCCCCCAGCAACCAGCCCTGCATGCTTTGCATGATGTTATTGCGATAGGCATAAAACTCGGCAAAGGCGCTCAGTACGCCGCCATACATCAGGCCGATAACCGGGACCAATACCGTGCTTTTGAACTGGATGCGGCGGATCAGCAAGACAAAGATCAGGCCGGCAGCGAAACAAAACACCAAGGCGAACAGCATTCGCGCAGGCGCTCCGGCAGCGGGCGCCAGCGCCAATGACACGAGGATGCCGAGCTTGGCCGCATCCAGCCCGCCCGTGGTGCCCGGCTCGACGAATTTGTTACGCACAATATGTTGAAGAATCACCCCGCACACCGCCAGGCCAACCCCGGTCAGCACCAACGCGGCAAGACGCGGCAGGCGGCTGGCCGTGATCGTCAGCCAGGCATCGCCCGACGCTGAAAACAACTGCGACCACTGCAACTGCCGCGCCCCGACCAACAGCGACGCCAGGCAGAGCAAGGCAAACAGCACAGTCCATCGTGCACGCATCAGGCTTGCTCGCCGTTCGTGGGCACAGCAATACGCCAGCCCTTGGCCGTCCGGCGCTGCTGCAAAAACTGCGCATAACGGCCGTTGCTGGCGCGCAATGCTGTCGGGGAACCTTGTTCAACCAATTGGCCCTTATCGAGCACCAGAATCTGGTCCGCCATGGCCACCGTGGACAGTTGGTGCGCGATCACCACCAGGGTGTGCCGATCGCGCAGCCTGGCGAGTGTCTGGGCGATCACCTGTTGGTTCTCGGCATCCAGGGCAGCAGTGGCTTCATCGACCAGCAGAATGGGGGCGTTTTTGATCAGCGCCCGGGCAATCGCGATGCGTTGACGCTCACCGCCGGACAATTGCGCACCACCCTCACCCACCGGCGTATCGATGCCCTGAGGCAAACGTTCGATCAGTTCGCTGACCCCTGCCTGCTGCGCCGCATCGAGAATCTCGGCCAGGCTGGCGGCAGGTCTGCCGATACGAATGTTATCGGCAATGCTGCCTTGAAACAGATAAGTGTCCTGGAAGATCTGACTGATCTGGCTGGCCAGTTGCGCGCTGGACATCTGACGTACGTCCACCCCGCCAATCAGCACGCTGCCCTGGCTGGCATCGAAGAACCGCGCGAGCAAACGCACCAGCGTTGTCTTGCCGGAGCCGGAAGCACCAATCAGTGCCGTCATGCTGCCCGGCGCAATGCGCAGGCTAACGCCGTGCAACACTTCCGGCTGATCGGGCGCATAACGCATGCTGACCCCGCGCAACTCGATCGAAGCATCTGCCGGGGTCTGTGACTGCTCGGGTTCAGGCAATGGCGCAACGGTAAAAATGCTTTGTACTTGCTCAAGCTGGCCGTAGGCACCACGCACGGTTTCGGCATAGCTGGCCACGTCGAGCAGCGGATCGATGTAGCGGCTTGCCAACACCAGCGCGACCACAACAGCAATCACCGAACCGGTGTCCTGGGCAATGCCCAGTTGAGCGTTGAGCCAGATCACAGCCGCTATCAGCAATAGCGCAAAGATGGCCTGCACCCCCCAGGCGTTGAACACTACCGAGAGCGTGGACTGCAAGATCAGGCGCATGCCGGAGCGGCGCTGCCGGTCGATGGCGTGTTCCAGCAACTGCGTCCCACCGCCTTCGCCGTTAAAGGCGCGCAGCACCGACTGAGCCTGAGCGAACTCAACCATGCGCTGGCTGGCATCGGCAAAGTGCTGCTGGTAAGCCCGGCCGGAGTGTCGCCCCAGCCGTCCTGTTAACCACAGCGCGAGCACCAGCAGCGGCAGCCCCAGCAGTGCGATCAGGCCCAGCGGCCAGTGCAGCGCAAACAGCGCAGCGACCATTACCAGCGGCGTGACAGCGCCAGTGATGAGCGGCGTAAAGACATGCGCTGGCAATTGTGCAACCGCCATCACGCCGTGGGTAATCACATGCCCGAGGCGACTGGTATTTTGCGCGGTGAACCAGCCCAGCGGCAGGCACGCGACATGATCACCGATACGTTGCCGGGCGCCCTGCAAGATCGCCACACCCACCGCTACGCCGGCCTTGTCTACCTGGCGTCGCCAGGCCCAACACACCACCACGCCCGCCAGCGTCAGGCCCAGCCATAACCCGGCGCCCCGCACATCGTTGGCCAATAAATGCTGTAACACGGGGACCAGGGTGATAAGGGCCAGCCCGCTGAGCAGGCCATAGGCTACGGCCATCCACAGGTAGCGATGCAAGACTGGCGTGTCATCGCCCAGTAATTGAGCAAGGGGTTTTAGCATGACGGCACCGCCTGTTGTTCTGAATCCGTGTAACCACCCTGCGCCCACAAGCGCGCATAGACCCCCTTGCGCGCAAGGAGTTGCTGGTGCGAGCCCTGTTCATGCACCGTGCCGTTGTCGAGCACGATGATCTGGTCGGCATGCATCACCGTATCGAGCCGATGGGCGATCACCAGCAGCGTGCGGCCTTCGGCAAAGCGTGAAAGGGCTTCCTGGATCGCCACTTCGCTTTCGGCGTCGGCGGCGGCCGTGGCTTCGTCGAGTACCAACACGGGCGGATCAAGCAACACCGCGCGGGCGATGCTCAGACGTTGCTGTTCGCCGCCGGAGAGCTGTGCGTCTTCGCCGATCACGGCGTCATAACCGCGAGGTAACGCGAGGATTCGCTCGTGGATATTCGCGGTTCGTGCCGCCGCCTCCACCTCTAGCCGGGTGGCCGACGGCCTGCCCAAGGCAATGTTGTCGTGCACGCTGGCGTGGATCAGGCGCACCTCCTGCAAGACAAAACCGATGTGCCGGTACAGGCTGGAGGACTCGATGTGGCGAATGTCCACACCGCCCAGCGTGATGCGCCCCTCGGTGGGGTCAAAGAAGCGCAGCAGCAGTCGCGCCAGTGTCGATTTGCCCGCACCGGAGTAACCGACGATGGCCGTGGTGGTACCCGGTTTCAGCGTCAAATTGACGTCTGCAAGCACACGGCGCGCGGCGTCATAGGCGTAACCCACACGCTCAAAGCGGATCTCGTTGCCGTTGGGCGATGCCTGTTCACTTGGGTTCGGTTGCTCCAGCACCGGCGTATCCAGCAAGGTCTGCACACGCCGGGCAGCGCCGGTCGCGTGATTCAGGTCATGGGTGATGTAGTGCAACAGCAGCAAAGGGCCGCAAAGCCCCGGAGCTACCAAGGCAAACGGCAGCACATCGAGAGGCTCCATCCAGCCCAAGCCAACGAATACGGTGCCAAAGACCAGCACCATGCCCAGTACCGTGACCGGCGCAATCAGCGCATTGGCATTGGCCATCGGCGCCACCAGTGGCCGGGTGAAGCCGACAAAAGCCTTGGCGAAGGCATCAACCGCATCGCGGTAGCTGCGGGGAGCCCTGGCGCTGCCACTAAACGATTTGACCACGGCAATACCGTTGACGAATTCCACGACTGCGTTGTCAATGCGCCCCATGCCGGCCGCGAACGCCTGCATGTTCGCTTCACTGGCTTTCATGGCCCTGGCAAAAAACAGGAAAAACCCCCCAAGCGGCAGAAGCGAGACAATTGCCAGCCGCCAATCCAGCGCAAACAGGTAGATCAGCGCGATCAGAATGGCCCCGCCTGCACGGCCCAGTGTCGTGTAGAAATGCGCCGTCAGGCTGTGCAGCGTATTGATGTCGTCCTGCATTGCCTGCTTGACCTCACCCGAGGCCCGGCTGGTGAACCAGCCCAACGGTACCCGGCTCAGGCGTTGCGCAATCGCCACGCGCAAATGATGGGTGAGGCGGTTGTCAGCCAAATGCGCAATCAGCTCAGAGGCGGCGATCAACAACAAACCTGCACACAGGCTCGCCAGCCCGACCGTCACGGCCCACCACACCTGGGTTTGCAGCATGTCGGCATCGCTCAGAGCAAGCCGGGCGATGTGCGCAATCACCGCCAGCGGTACCAGCGTCAACATCGCACCGACAGCCGCAAGCATGGCGGCAATGATCAATCGTCCACGGACAGGCTTCAATAGCTGGCTGATCGGGCCACGCACCTTTGGTTTGGCCGAGGCCGGGTCAGGAGTTTCCATGGAATTCAAACGTCCGGAATTTCAGGAGAGCTGGAAAGCTCGCGCTTTCCTTCGCAGGGATACAAGCGTGGTCAGGGCTCTTGAAACGCCACTGTAAACGCCAATCTTAATTAGTTGCATGACTATAAACTAATTTGCGAAATCCTGACAAGACGGCTACAAGACTGTCACCCACGTTCAAGGATCCGTTATGACACCGCCACAATCGCCCGCAACCCGAGGGCGCCCTCGTACCATCACCCGGGAACGCATCGTCGAAGCAGGCATCAAGATGGGCTTGCCGAGCATTACCTTTGTCGGCGTTGCTGCGGCACTGGGCGTCAGCCATATGGCGCTTTATAAGCACGTGGCCAATCTCGAAGCGCTGAAGAGCATGGTCGCCGAAGAGATCTTCACCCGCTGGCAGATACCCCAGGCCGAGGCTGATCAATACAGCGGGCTGAAGGACTACATGATGGTGTTTGCCACCTCGGTGCGGGTGTTCGTCAAGGCGCATCCCGGGCTGACGCCTTACGTCATCCGCAGGCTGGCGGCGACCCAGCCGATGCTCGCCAAAATCGACGACCATCAGAGCCATATCGCCCAGGCCTATGGCCTTTCAAAAGAGCGCGCGCGCTGGCTGCTGGCGACCGTCGCGTTTCACGGTATCGCCGTGGCCGATACGGTGTATTCGGTGACCGGCCGGGAACCGGTGCTGGAAGCTGAGCGCGCGGCAGAAGAAGCCGAGATGGAAGCCGAACTTGAACAAGGCATGCACGCGTTGATCGTCGGTGCACTGGTGCTGCTGGAGCAAGACGCTCAAAAAGAGGACGTAGTAAAACCGGCCATGCCCTAAAGCTGGCGGGCAAGCAGGTTGTGAAGCAACAGCGACTCGCCTGAGTCGCTGTGTGCATTGTTAATCAATCACTCCGTCGGGGCGTATTGCATCTCGCCGTTACCAAAGGACCAGTCTTCGCGTTTAACATCGATCAAATTGATCCAGACGTCTTCCTTTCTCAGCCCGGTTTTCTCATGAATACCCTCGGCAATGGCTTTGTAAAAAGCCTTTTTTACCTCAACCGAGCGCCCGGCATTCCAGGTGATCTGGATGAACACAATGTTCGGCGTGTAACTGATCCCCAGATACCCCGCAGCCGGGTAGACCAACTCTTCCTTGGCATGCCGGTGAATGATCTGAAACTTGTCATGCTCAGGCACGTTAGCAACGTTGACCATCGCCTGGTAAACCACATCGCCAATGGCAGCGGCGGTTTGGGCAGAGGTATCTGATGAAAGATCAATTCTGACGAGAGGCATGGAACAGTCCTATTTAGAAGGGAGAGCCTGGGGGAGTTAGCGCGTGGTTCTACGCTAAGCGCAACGACACATTGCAGCAAGCGCAGTGTTCTCGAAAAACTCAGGTTTCACTTGAGCGGCGGATAGATCCAGCCACACCGAGGATAAACAGCGCCGGCAGTAACAACCCCAGCACCAGCCAGGGTATGGCTTGCGGCCCCCAGCCTGTCAGCAGAACTGCACCGATTACGCCACTGCCTGCAAACGCCAGATTAAAGACCGTCACCAGCATTGATTGAGCGATGTCAGCGCCCTCACCCGCCACCTCGGCCAAGGCCGTTTGCAATAACGTCGGCGCTCCGCCAAAACTCAACCCCCACAGCACAAGGCAGCAATACAGTGCACTACCATTAAGACGCCCCACGCCCAAAGCAAGCGCTATCAGTGCAAAGGTGGTCAGGTTGATCAGAATCAAACGCTTGAGCCTGCCGTCGATTAAAACGCCGGTGCCCCACAGCCCAATCATCGCGGCGATCCCGAATGCCAGCAGGCCCCGATCGACCTGCACGGCCAATCCAACAGACGCCATAAACGCAGCGATGTACGTGTAAAGCGTGTAATGGGCCAGAATCCAGAGCATGACCACTACCAACACAGGTCGTACACCGGGCGTTTGCAGCACGTTGCGCAACGGCAAACGCCCAGCGGAACGCAACCCGGGATAATCAGGGATTTGCTGATGGATCCACAGCATAACCAGCAGACTAAGCCCTGAAAGCGCTGCAAATACCCAGCGCCAACCCAATAACGCACCCAGCCAGGCCCCAAGCGGTACGCCCAAAGCCAACGCTAAAGGTATGCCCAGCATCGCAAGCGCCAGGGCGCGGCCTTGAAGCTCAGGAGCGACCATGCGTCTGGCGTAGCCTGCCAGCAGGCTCCAGGCCAGACCGGTTGCTATCCCGACAAAAAGGCGGGCAGCCAGGGTCAGGCAAAACCACGGCGAGAACGCAGTCACGGCATTGCCGACACAAAACACCCCTGCCGCCAGCATCAGCAATACGCGCCGGCGCCAACCTTGCAGCGCCAAGGTTAATGGAATAGCCGCCAGCCCTGAACCCAGCGCGCACAGGGTCACCAGTTGGCCAGCCCAGGCTTGCGACACACCAAACGTTGCGGCAATTTGCGGCAAAAGCCCGGCGGGTACGGTTTCATTGGCGGTGGCGATAAAGCTGGCCATGGTCAGCGCCAATAGCGCCGCCAACGGAAGGCGCTCTTGGGGTCTCGATAAAGAAGAAAGTGTTTCAGCGGTCATGGCCTGTGCTCAGTAGCGATAGAAGGCCAAAGTCTGCGCAATTGCCAGAGCCTTGATAATTGGCCTAGCATTTGACGAACCTTCAAATCCAGATTGAATATGGCCACTGACCGCTTGGGTGATATGCGTTTATTTGTCGAGGCGGCAGCGCTCGGCAGTTTGTCGGCTGCGGGTCGTAAACTGGGCTTGTCGCCCGCTGCGGCCAGCGCGCGACTGATCAAACTGGAGTCGGCGCTGCGCACCCGTTTGTTTGATCGCACCACGCGCCAGTTACGCCTGACCGAAGAAGGCCGCTTTTACTTACAAAAATGCTGGGTCGCCTTGCGCGCTATTGACGAAGCCGAAGCCGGTCTTCAAGCCAGCGGTAAAGAAGTACGTGGCAAAGTGCGGATATCCGCCTCGGCCGATTTTGGCCGCAATCTGTTCAACGACTGGCTGCAAGACTTCAGCGCATTGCACCCGGAATTGAAAATCGCGCTGACCTTGTCTGATTCAGTGTCAAATCTGCTGCAGGACGATCTCGACCTAGCCATCCGTTTTGGCCAGCCCCAAGACAGCTCGCTGATCGCCCGCCAATTGGCTCCCAACTGGCGGGTACTGTGTGCGTCACCTGAATACCTGGCACGCCATGGTGAGCCTGAAACCCCTGCTGATCTCGCCAGGCACACGTTCATCGTCCTGGTCACGTCGGCCGGGCCGCTGAATACCTTCCACTTTGTGGTTGAAGGGCAGCCATGGGATCACGTCGTCCCCATGAGCGAAGCCTGGGAAACCAACGACGGTGCGCTGGCCAGGGAATGGGCATTGGCAGGTCACGGCATCGCCCGAAAAACCATTTGGGATGCCGCCATGGATATACGGACAGGCCGACTTAAAGTCGTGCTCCCTGACTTTTGCATCCGCGAAGCAGGTGTCTATGCCGTTTTACACAGTAACCGCTACCGAAGCCCCCGGGTGCGGGTATTGCTGGACTTCCTTATCGAGCGTTTCAATCGGGCAACCCATGATTTGTTGCTCGATACCAAGGATGCTGCGCACTAAACAACGGGTTATTCATTCTCCTGCCAGCCCTGTGAACACACTGGGCACGATACTGGCAGATTGCAT
Source organism: Pseudomonas sp. PS01297 (assembly GCF_029959305.1). Lineage (NCBI taxonomy): Bacteria > Pseudomonadati > Pseudomonadota > Gammaproteobacteria > Pseudomonadales > Pseudomonadaceae > Pseudomonas > Pseudomonas sp. PS01297. Next base: position 80,733 of record NZ_JASCPQ010000005.1, on the reverse strand, counting down.
CCCTCCAGCGGCCACGCTAAAGTTGAGAATACTTATCAATCACTAACTGATTTTCATCATCATGACCAACCACCGCAGTTTCGAACAGGATGTCGAGCACCTCTACCTGCAACACAGTGGTTGGCTGAAGAACTGGTTGCGTAAACGCTTGCAGGAAAACGCGGATGCCGATGACCTGACGCAGGATACGTTTGTACGCATCATGCGGTCGCGGCGCCCGGTCGATGACTTGCGCCAGCCCTTGGCCTATCTGGCGACAATTGCCAATAGCCTGCTGATCAATCGCTGGCGCCGTCAAGCGGTGGAGCGCGCTTACTTGCAAGCGTTGGCCGAGCAGCCACAAGCACTGCAAATGTCCCCGGAAGACAAATCCCTGCTGATTGAAACCCTGGTAGAGATCGATGAATTGCTCAACGGCATGCCGCCGTCCATGCGAGAAATTTTCTTGCTCTCGCAACTGGATGGCCTGACCTACAAACAGATCGGCAGCCAACTGGGGATGAGTGTCGATAAAGTCCAAAAATCCATGAGCAAAGCGTTCGCCATGTGCTACGCCAGCCAGTTCGAGTGAGTCGCGTGTCAGTACCCGAAAACCCGTCCACGCCTCTGCCCGAAGCCATCCGTGACCAGGCCCTGGCATGGTTTACCCTGGCGCAATCGGGCGAAATGAATTCGGCGCAAGCGTTGGCGCTCCAACAATGGCGCAACGCACATGTACAACACGAGCAGGCATGGCAACGCTTCAACAGCATTCGCCAACAGTTGCAGCGTCGTTCCAGCCAACTGGCCAACCCCTTGGCCCGGCAGACCTTAAAGAACACCCCTGCACAGGAACGCGATCGTCGCCAAGTGCTCAAGATTCTGCTCGGCGCAGGGCTTCTGGGCGGCACTGCCTGGCAAGCCAGCGACAGCTTCTGGCTGCAAAGCACGCTTGCTGATTATCACACCGGCACGGGCGAACGCAGCCACTACACCTTGGCCGACGGTACGCAGATCTGGCTTAACACGCGCACCCTGCTGGATGTGCACTACGACGCTCAGGTACGGCGTCTGACCTTGCGTCAAGGCGAAATAGATGTGCTTACCGCCGCCGACCCTGGCGGGCGACCGCTGCTGGTCTATACCGCCGAGGCGCGTTTGCAACCGCTGGGCACGCGTTTCAGCGTGCGCCGCGAGGAGGATGGGCGCGGTACCCTGCTGGCGGTCAGTAGCGGCATGGTGGCTGCCAGCCTGAAGAACGGTGGCGACTCACGGGTGGTGCAAGCCCACACCCAAGCCTGGATCAGCAGTAGCCAGGTGTACCCTGCACAACCCGCTAATCTCGCCGACACTGCCTGGATCGACGGTTTTATTGTCGCCGAGCGCATGCGCCTGGGGGACTTCATACAGGAACTGTCGCGCCATGTGCCCGGTCTGTTGCGCTGCGATCCCGCTGTCGCGGACCTGCGGCTGACAGGGTCGTACCCGTTGCAAGACCCCGAACAAATCTTCTCGATGTTGGAGCAAAGTTTGCCGGTGACAGTGCAGCGTCGGACCCGTTATTGGACAACCCTCACCTCTCGCTGAGCACGTCTTCAAAATAAATCAAAAAAATCGGCAGGTTTTTGATTCTCATTTGGCTTATGGGCAAATCCCGCTGATTGCGATAGCGGGCAGCCCCCTCTCCTGACGTCGGAAACCCGCCATGAAAGACCGCTCTATCCCTCGACCGCCTCTACGTAAACGCAGCTGTGTATCAGCCGTCAGCATGCTGCTGCTCGGCGGACTGGTCGTTACCGAAGGCTTGCTGATACCCCAGGTTCAGGCGCAGGCAGCGGATCGGCAGATTCAGTTTTCAGTCAATCCCGGCCCCCTGGATCAAGCGCTCGGCCAATTTGGCCGGCAAGCCGCCATTGCCCTGTCGACCAATGCCAGCCTGACCGCAGGCAAAACCAGCCAGGGCCTTAAGGGTCAATACCGCGTGGCCGAGGGGCTGGCACACATACTGGCGGGCAGCGGTTACTCCGCCGTGCAGCAGGCCAATGGCGCCTATTTGCTGGTGCCGCAGGTCGCCGGTGCGCTGGAGCTTGGCGCCACCAGTATCAACGCTTCGGCATTGGGCAGCACCACAGAGAACACCGGATCCTACGCCACCGGTGCCATGCAGACAGCGACCAAACTGTCGATGAGTCAGCGCGAGACCCCGCAGCGGTCACCGTCATCACCCGCCAGCGTATGGACGACCAAGACATGCGCAACCTGGATGACGTGGTGCAAGCCACTCCGGGCTTGCGCATGGCGGCTGCACGTCCCGCCAACAGCGAATATTTTTCACGGGGCTTTCCCATTACCAACCTGATGTTCGATGGCTTGCCCACTACCTACAACGCCGACTGGGTAGCCGCTGCAGACATGGCGCCGTACGACCGCGTAGAAATCGTGCGTGGCGCCACCGGCTTGATGCAAGGCGCGGGCAACCCGTCTGCCGCCATCAACATGGTGCGCAAACGCCCAACCCATGACTTTCAAGGCAGCATTAGCGCAGGGGCCGGGAGCTGGGACAATTACCGTTCCGAACTGGACCTCTCAGGCCCGTTGAACGACTCGGGCAGCCTGCGCGGACGCTTTGTCGGCGCCTACCAGGACAAGGACGGTTTCCAGGACTATGCCGGACGTGAGCGCGGGGTGTTTTACGGCATCAGCGAGTTCGACCTGAACGACTCCACCACCCTGACCGTCGGGGCCTCGGATCAAAACGATAACAACAACATCAACTGGGGCGGCTTGCCGGTCAACCCGGACGGCAGCCACGTCAACTTCTCCCGCTCCAAGACCTTCGGTTACACCTGGAGCCATCAGGACATCGACAACAAGACCGTGTTTGCCGAGCTGGACCATCGCTTCGCCAATGACTGGCGCGGCCATGTTTCGGCCTCTAAAAACTGGTCGGACTTCAAGCTGACCGGCGCTGTGCTGGAGCATTACGCCACCTACCAACAGCGGGTCTTCAACCAGAAGCGCAACTACGACCAGTCCACCTACGACGCCTATGTCAGCGGGCCTTTCAACCTGTTTGACCGCCAGCACGAATTGGTAGTCGGTGCCAGCAAGCGCCAGTTGAAGACCTCCGGCAAGGGCGGAAATATGTTTATTCCGGTGGCCGACATCATCAACTTCGACCCCCACAGCGTGCCCAAACCCTATGTGCCTGACAGCTACAACCTGAGCGAAAACATCGACCAGGAAGGCCTGTACGTGACCACCCGCTGGAGTATCAGCGACCCGTTAAAAGTGATCCTCGGCGCTCGCCTGGACTGGTACGACACCACGTCGATCTACGATCAGTTGAACGACGATTACTACACCAACAGCAATTACAAGGTCACGCGCAACCTGACCCGCTATGCCGGGGTGATCTATGAACTGGACGCCAACCATTCGGTCTACGCCAGCTACACCGACATCTTCATGCCGCAAAGCGAAGTGGCCAATGACAACTCCGTCATCAAGCCTATCGTTGGCAAGAACTACGAAATCGGGATCAAGGGCGAATACTTCAATGGTGCTTTGAACGCCAGCGCGGCCATCTTCCAGATTGATCAGGAGAACCGGGCGGCCTTGCTCGACAACCAGTCCCAATGCGCCCGCAGCGATGACGGCGTGTATTGCTACGAAGCCGCGGGTAAAGTCCGCAGCCAGGGCATTGACCTGGAGTTGATCGGCGCCTTGACCCCTGACTGGCAAGTCGGCGCAGGCTACACCTTTGCCCAGGCCAAGTACCGCAAAGATGCTGACCACAACAAGGAAGGCCGACTGTTCGATACCGACGTGCCGCGCCACCTGTTCAAGCTCAATACGGTTTACACCCTGCCGGGTGAGCTCAACCAATGGCGCGTCGGGGCCAACCTGTATAGCCAGAGCAGCATTTTCAACAAAGGCAGCAACTCAACCTTCGGCCAATATCACATCGAGCAAAGAACCTATGCATTGGTTGGGCTGATGGCGGGCTACAAGGTGAACCAACACCTGGATACCCGCTTGAACATCAACAACCTGTTCGACAAAAAGTATTACCAGGGTATCGCCAGCAACAGCACCTGGAGCCCCTACGACGTTTACGGCGACCCGCGTAACTTCAGCATCACGGCAAAGTACAGCTTCTAAATACCCTGGGAATTGTTCCTTGGATCAACAGCCACAGGGTTGCCTGGTTCTTGTAGCAGTTGACGAGCCTTGCGAGGCTACGTCCGGCTGCGCAGCAGCCGTAGAGCCTGGCGGCAAAGATCAAAAGATCGCGAGCAAGCTCGCTCCTACAGGACCTTTTAATCAATCACTTATTTTGTGTTTGATAGGAGTTGCCGCCCCGTCTACGACGCCGCGCTGTCGCGCAGCAAACAGGACAGCGAGTATCTTCAGCATCCCCCAATCGGTTCCCTCTCCTTCGGGAGAGGGCTAGGGTGAGGGGGCTCTTAGATAAAGATCAAAAGATCGCGAGCAAGCTCGCTCCTACAGGGCCTTAGGAATCAATCATTTATTTTATGTTTGAAAAGATGGAGCCCGGGTTTCGTATCAATCCCACCAACCACAGTGATTTGGCTTGAAGCAATCGGGCCAATGTGGAATATACCGAAGTGTCGACACCAATAGCCTCCAACGAGAAGGGCCTGGAATGATACGCATAATGGGTAGGGCATCATCGATCAATGTACGCAAGGTACTCTGGGCCTGTGCCGAGATGGAAATACCCTTTGAACGAGAGGATTGGGGGGCTGGCTTCAAATCGACGCACACCGCTGAGTTTCTGGCACTCAATCCCAATGCCATGGTGCCGGTCATTCAGGATGGCGATTTCATTCTGTGGGAATCAAACTCGATCATTCGCTACCTGGCTGCCCGCTACAACGCCAGCAACCTTTATCCGCACGAAGCGAGAGCCAGAGCCCGCGTGGACCAATGGATCGATTGGCAAGCGTCGGATCTCAACAAGTCGTGGAGTTATGCCTTTATGTCGCTGGTCAGGCATTCGCCAGAGCATCAGGACAGCCAGGCGCTGGCTGCCGCGTGCAATGACTGGTCCAGGCACATGGAGATTCTCAACCGTCAGCTTGCATCAACCGGGGCCTACGTTGCCGGCAACGAATTTTCCCTTGCAGACATTCCCATCGGCCTGTCGGTTAATCGTTGGTTCGAAACGCCGCTTGCACACCCGGATTTCCCGGCCGTCAGCGACTATTACGAACGTTTGAGTCAGCGACCGGGCTACCTCCTGCACGGAAGAAATGGCACGCCATGAACCATCAAGGCATGAATAGCATCAGTTCCTGTCCATGTATCAAGTGGCACCTTGATGTGGGAGCGGGCTTGCTCGCGATGCGGACAAGCCCGCTCCCATGGGGTTTAAGCCAAGTGCTTAGTTGCCCCAGCCCACCACGCCCTTGATTTCCAGGAAGTCGTGGATGCCCCAGCCCGCATATTCGCGGCCATTACCCGACTGTTTGTAGCCACCAAACGGCGCAAAAGTGTCCCAGTCCGGGTAGTTCAGGTACACAGAACCTGCACGCATGCGCCCGGCCACGGTGCGCGCGTGTTCTAGATGGGTGGATTGCACATAGGCGGCCAGGCCGTAAACGGTATCGTTGGCGATTTCGATGGCTTGCTCTTCGCTGTCGTAAGGCAGAATCGACAGCACCGGCCCGAATATCTCTTCGCGGGCGATGGTCATGCTCGGCTGTACGTTACCGAAAATTGTGGGACGCACGTAATAGCCCTTGTCCAACCCTTCCGGGCGGCCCAGGCCACCGGCCACCAGAGTGGCGCCCTCCTCGATCCCGGCCTGGATCAAACCCTGAATCTTGTCGAACTGCGCCGCGCTGATCACCGGGCCCAGGTTGGTGTTGGCATCACGCGGGCTGCCGGTGACCAGTTGCTGCGCTGTACGTTTGGCAATTTCCAACGCCCGGGCATGCTGCGCCGCCGGGACCAGCATGCGCGTCGGCGCGTCGCATGATTGCCCCGAGTTGGAGAAACAGCCCTGCACGCCCTTGGCAACAGCGACCTCAAAGTCAGCGTCTTCCAGCAGGATATTCGCCGACTTGCCGCCCAGTTCCTGAGCCACACGCTTGACCGTATCGGCTGCCGACTTGGCGACCATGATGCCTGCACGCGTAGAGCCGGTGAACGAAACCATGTCGACCTGCGGATGGCTGCTCATGGGTTGGCCGACGTCCGGCCCGGTGCCATTGACCAGGTTGAAGACCCCGGCCGGCACGCCCGCCTCATGCAAAATTTCGGCAAAGATGATGCCGGTCAACGGTGCAATTTCACTCGGTTTGAGCACCACGGTGCAACCCGCGGCAATGGCCGGCGCGACTTTGCAGACGATTTGGTTGAGCGGCCAGTTCCACGGCGTGATCAGTGCACACACGCCGATGGCTTCACGCACCACACGGGTGGTGCCGTGCTGTTCACTGAACGTGAACGACTTCAGCGCGCTGATAGTCGATTCAAGGTGCGCACGACCGCTCCAGACCTGCGCGTCGCGGGCAAAATGCAGCGGCGCGCCCATTTCCTGGCTGACGGCCTGAACCAGGTCGTCATAGCGCAGGTTATAGACCCGCAAAATCTCTTCCAGCAGTGCCAGACGCTCACCGACGCTGGTCAGCGAAAACGCCGGGAAAGCCCTGCGGGCCGCTGCCACAGCTTTGTTCACATCCTCGGCATTGCCCACGGCGATCTTGATAAAGGCCTGTTCGGTTGAGGGATCAACCACCTCAAGCGTCTCTCCAGACTCGGCCTCAAGCCATTGACCCTCGATATAAAACTTCAGTGCATTGTTCATTGTGTTCACTCAGCTCAATGGTTACTGGGGAAGGCAAACTGCGCCGCTTCGTGGCTGGCACGGCGCGGCCAACGTTGGGTAATGGCTTTTTTCCGGGTATAGAAACGCACCCCGTCAGGGCCATAGGCGTGCAGATCGCCAAACAGTGAGCGCTTCCAGCCGCCAAAGCTGTGGTAGCTCACTGGCACGGGCAGCGGGACGTTAACCCCGACCATGCCCACTTCGATTTCATCGCAGAACAACCGGGCCGCTTCACCGCCGCGGGTGAAGATGCACGTGCCGTTACCGTATTCGTGTTCATTGATCAGTTGCATGGCCGCTTCGAGGCTGCCCACGCGGACGATACACAATACCGGGCCGAAGATTTCATCGGTATAGATGCTCATCTGCGCGGTCACCCGGTCGAACAGCGTACCGCCGACAAAGAAGCCGTTTTCGTGCCCTTGCACCTGCAAGTCACGGCCATCCACCACCAGTTCAGCACCTTGGGCAACGCCCGCATCAATGTAGCCCTTGACCTTGTCCCGCGCCGCAGCGGTGACCAACGGCCCCATGTCGAGGCCGCTGGAAGTGCCCGCACCAATTTTCAGTCCACGGATTTGCGGCAGCAGTTTTGCTACCAGGGCATCGGCAACCGCATCGCCCACACACACCGCCACCGACAGGGCCATGCAGCGCTCACCGCAAGAGCCATAGGCAGCGCCCATCAAGGCGCCGACGGTATTGTCCAGATCCGCGTCGGGCATCACCACGCAATGGTTTTTTGCCCCGCCCAATGCCTGTACGCGTTTGCCGCGCTGGGTGCCCTCGCTGTAGATGTATTGCGCAATCGGCGTGGAACCGACAAAACTCAGGGCTTTGACATGCACAGACTCAATCAGGCCATCTACTGCTTCCTTGTCGCCATGCACCACGCTCAGCACGCCGTTGGGCAAACCCGCCTGAATCAGCAATTCAGCGATATACAAGGTCGAACTCGGGTCGCGTTCCGAGGGTTTGAGGATAAAGCAGTTACCGCAGACGATCGCCAACGGGTACATCCACAACGGCACCATGGCCGGGAAGTTGAACGGCGTAATGCCTGCCACCACCCCTAGCGGTTGCAGGTCGCTCCAGGCATCGATGCCGGGGCCAACATTGCGGCTGTAATCACCCTTCAGCAGTTGCGGCGCGCCACAGGCGAATTCGACGTTTTCAATCCCGCGTTTGAGTTCACCCGCTGCATCTTCAAGCGTTTTGCCGTGCTCTTCGCTGATCATCAGGGCAATCGCCGCTTCGTGTTCCTCAAGCAACTGTTTGAAGCGGTACATCACCTGCGCGCGCTTGGCCGGTGGCGTGTTGCGCCAGGCCGGAAACGCCGCCTTGGCGGCCTCAATGGCCTGCTGCAAAGTCGCTGCGTCAGCCAGAGCCACTTGCTTGCTCACCGCGCCCGTGGACGGGTTGTAAACGTCGGCGGTGCGGCCAGTGCCCTGAACCCGCACACCGTTGATCAAATGAGGAACGATACTGCCCATTACGACTCTCCCATGCCGGGCAAGCAGCCCTTGCCCGGCCGTATTAAATGGCTCAGGCCTTGACGGCTGCCTGCAAGGCGATTTCAACCAAAATGTTGTCGGCAGCCATATTGGCCTCGACGGTGGCGCGTGCCGGCAATGCATCCTGCGGAATCCACTCACGCCAGACCGCGTTCATGGCGGCAAAATCCTGCACGGCATGCTTGAGCCAGATCTGTGCGAACAGAATGTGTGACTTGTCCGACCCGGCTTCGGCGAGCAAGGCGTCGATCCGCGCCAGAACCTGCGCGGTCTGCCCGGCGACGTCTTGCGTGCGGTCGGCCGGGACCTGACCGGTGATGTAGACAATACCGTTGTGTACCAGCGCATGGCTGAGCAGGCCCGGATTGGGTTGCAGGCGAGTAATGGTCATGGTGCTAACTCCAGTTGAGGGTTAAAGGTTCAGGTCAGGCGATTTTCAGGACCGTGCGCCCGACCAGTTGGCCCCGGCGCATGCGTTCAAAGATGTCGTTGATGTCTTCCAGGCGCTCAAGGCTGATCTGTGCCTTGACCTGGCCACGGGCGGCAAACGCCACGGCCTCGTTAAGGTCCTGGCGGGTGCCGATATTGGAGCCGGTGATCGACAGTTCCCAGCCGCTGATGCTGGAAATGGAAGCGCGAACCGTGTCGGCATCGCCGCCTGGCAAGCCGATAAACACCGCTGTACCACCGGGGCGCAGCATCTTGATCGACTGCTCAAAAGCGGCATTGGCCGTGGCGGTCACCAACACCGCGTGCACGCCACCAGGGATTTGTTGCTTGAGTGTTGCCACCGGGTTGTCGAGGGCATTGATCAGGCACTCGGCGCCATAACTGCGGGCCAGTTCGAGCTTGTCGGGCGACACATCAATGGCCGCGACGCGCAAGCCCATGGCGATGGCGTACTGCACGGCGACGTGGCCCAGACCACCGATGCCCATGACGGCCACCCATTGCCCCGGCCGGGCCCGCGAGCGCATCAGGCCGCGATAAGTGGTGACACCCGCGCACAGAATCGGCGCCAGGGCGTACAGGTCGGCACCGGAGGGGATGCTGGCGACGAATGCCGCCGGGGCAATCATGTATTCGGCATAACCGCCCTGCTTGCTGTAGCCCGTGGATTCACGCTGCTCACAGATGGTTTCCATGCCGCCCAGGCAAAACTCGCAGGTGCCGCAGGCGCTGTACATCCAGGGCATGCCGACTGCTGTGCCGATGGCGGGCTCGGTTACGCCTGCGCCGTGGGCGGCGACATGACCGGTGATTTCATGGCCCGGTATCAGCGGCAAGGTGGGTAAGTCCGACCAGTCACCGTCCATGGCATGCAGGTCGCTGTGGCAGACGCCACAGGCAACGATGCGAATCAGGATTTCACCGGGCCCGGGGGTCGGGATTGTCACCTGTTCGATCCGCAGTGGTTCACCCACGGCGTGCAGTACGGCAGCCCTCATGGTTTGACTCATCGCTGTCTCCTTGTAGTTGGGCCCTAAAGCCGGGCAAAGCGGCACCTATACCGCGGGCCAAGCCCGCAGCAGTGCGTGTCAGGTAAAAGGATTGCCCTGGGGCTTAGCCCGCCGGGCGCAAACTGCGTGTCGCGCTGGCGATGGACCGGGCGGTGTTGATCACTTTGGGTGCCAGTTGTTTTCGGGCGTCGTCCAGGTTCCAGCGGCTGAACGGCACCGAGATGTTCACGGCCCCCAGCGGGTAACCATCGGCATTGACCACCGCCGCGGCCACGCTGATATCTCCGGCGTAATACTCTTCGAGGGCGTAGGCGTAGCCGTCGTGACGGGCCTCGGCGACGATGGCGCGCAGTTGATCAAGGTCGGTGACAGTGTTGGGGGTGTAGCCCTTGCGTTCGGAGGCGACCAGGATCGCGTCAGCCTCGTGCTCCGGCAGCGCCGCCAGATAAGCCCGGCCTGCCGAGGTGCAGTACATGGGCAGGTGGCGACCCAGCGGGATGTGAATGGCAATTTGTTTATGGCTGGGAAAACGCGCCACGTAGAGCATGTCCAGGCCGCAGGGTTCCAGCAGGTTGCAGCTCTCTTCGACATCCCGGTTCAGCTCATGCAGGTACGGGTTGGCGCGTTCGATCAGCTCACTGGTTTGCAGGTAACCGGTGCCCAGATCAAGGGATTTGGGGGCCAGGCGAAAGCGCTTGGTGACCGGGTCCTTGTACAGGTAGCCCAGCGCCTCAAGGGTGAACGCCGAACGCTGCACGGCGCTTTTGTTCAGCCCTGTCGCTTCTGCCAGTTCGATCAGGCTCATGCTTGGGCGCCCGGCGCGAAAGGCCGTCAGCAAAGACAGGCCTTTGGACAAGGCGGTAATGAAGAGTGGCGAGTCTTCCAGAGAACTCATGGTTGTTTCCTTGTGTGCCGCGAGGCATGTCAATCACGGTGCGTAAATTCGAGAGCCGGCTTGGGGCTCAAGCACGGTTGGTTATTCAAAATGACTCAATACAATACCGGGCTCTACCACGGCTTGGTTACGCTCAAAACGGTCGACGGCAAACGGGCGCATACGCTCATCCACCACGCCCTTGACGATGGCCTTGGCCAGAAATTCACCGGCGGCCGGTGCGCCGGCGTGACCGTAGCACCAGCCAGCGCTGATAAACAAACCCGGCAAGGCATTGTGTGCGCCCAGCAGCGGGCCAAAATCTTTGGATATATGCACCAGCCCGGCCCATTGCCGCAAGATACGGGCATGCCCCAGTTGAGGAAACATCTCCAGATACGCTTTGGCAGTCGCGGCCATCACCGGCACGTCGGCATTCAAGGTGTTTTGCGGGCGTTCGGCAACTTCTGCGCCACCCACCACTTCGCCGCGTGCGGTCTGGTGCATGTAACAAAGTCGGTCCAACAACGCCACGGCGGGGCCTATCAAGGGCCGCATCGGCTCCAGCGCCATGGCTTCCAGACGCATCGGGTAGCCGTCCAGCGGTACGCCGGCCAATTGCGCCAACCGGTTGCTTTCGGCACCGCCAGCCAGCACCAAGGTGTCGGTGGCAATCCGCTGTTCACCCACACGAATGCCGGTCACCCGACCGGCGCTGCGGTCGATGGCGCTGACCTCGGTGCGGTAACGAATGCTCACCCCACGCACCTCGCACGCCTGGCGATAGGCATACATGGCGGCATGGTGCGGCGCGACCCCGCTGTCGGGCAGGTGCAATGCCGCGCTGACCCGCTGGTGTGCCAGCGCCGGCAGCACCTCACGCAATTGCGCAGCGTTCAACAGGCTGGAATTGATGCCACAGGCTTTGTGCACCTCAAGGGTGCGGTCAAGCATGGCTGCGGTGCTGCTGCGCTCGCCGATCATGCTGTAACCGCGGCGCGAGTACATGACGTTCTCGCCCAGCCGCTTGGACAAGCCTTGCCACAAGTGACACGAATGGGCGAAGAAGCGCGTCCATTCCGGTGAGCTGAACGCCCCGCGAATCAACGTCCCGTTGCGACCCGAGGCGCCGCCCTGCCAATAACCGGCGTCAAACACGAGAATGTCGCGCACGCCCAATTCAGCCAGATTAAAAGCCAGCGACAGGCCCTGGATCCCCGCACCAACGATGATGATCGACGCCTGTGCAGGCAAAGGTTGTGTAGGGGTCATTGCAGAGGCTCCACAACATCGGCCAGACCGGCCGCTTGCGCGACACTCAGGGCCCGCCGTGGCGGGCGCAGGGTCGGCCTTGGCAAGGTGTGCAACGGGATCCCGCTGCGTGCGCTGACCAGCGCGCGCAGCAAGTCCCAGCAAGGTTGGCCCTGACACGGGCCCATGCCGCATGAGGTCAGGCGTTTGATCACTTCAAGATCGGTGATGCCCTGTTCAATCAAGGCCTCGACCTCATGGCAGGACACATCAAAACACGGGCACAGCAACGCCTTGTAGCGTGTACGTGCAGCCACCGGCAGCGGTTGATCAGGCTCCGCCGCCGAGCCAACCGTGCGCAGGCGGCTTTGGCGCTGCTCACGCAATTGCAGCAACCCTTCGGCGCGGCTCTGAAACGTCAGGCTGGCATCAACCAGCCACGGCCCGGCGTGAACCAGCGCGTCGCAGGCGACCGGTTTATCGAACAGTGCCGCCGACACCGCGTTGCGCCCCAGAACACGGCGCAATTCGCTTACGGCTCTAACCGCCACCACGTTGACCCCCAGCTCACGTAAACGATTGGCATGGGCGGTTTGATCGCCATTACCGACCACCACTACCCGCGCACCGGGCGCCACTGCCTGTTCGTGGGCCATGATCAACGCGGTGCGCGCGTCCATGACGCCGGGCAGCCACATATTCGGGATAACCGGCGGGCAAGCACGCCGCCCGGTGGCCAGTACCACATCATCAGCGTCGAAGGCCAAGGCGCCTTGCGCCGGGTCGTGGGGCGCACCGAGTAACAATTGCCCTTCCCGGTAAGCCCCAAACACCTCAACCCCGGTCACCTGTTGCACGCGCTCATCCAACTGCGGCTTGGGCTGGCCAGCGCTTTGCGCATAACGGCCTAGTCGATGGCCACGGGTCACCAACACCACGCTGCGCCCGGCCCGTGCCGCTTCATTGGCGGCGGCACAACCCGCAGGCCCGCCACCAATGACCAAGACGTCGCTGCTCACATACTGGCCTTGCGGCACAGCCACTTCAGCCGTTCGCTCGGCCGGTTTGGCGACGCCGGCGAGGAACGCCAGAAGCACTTCCCAGCGCTGGAACAGCGGCGAACCGCTTGGCACCAGATTGGTGTGCTCAAATCCGCCCTGCAGCCAACGGTCCGGAATCAGCCTTGACAGGCGCAGCACATCGAACGCCGGGCCCGGCCAGCAATTTTGCATCTCAACCCGCACCCCGGCAGTCACCGCCAGCAAATCCAGTCGCACATTTGGCACACCGTCGACCCTGGCCAGCACCCCGGCCACGTAGCTGCCCGAGTAGCCCAGCGGCCGATGGGATTTACGCGTCCAGGCAAGTGTCTGAACACCGTTGGCCAGCAGCGCAGCCGCCAGGCTCTCGCCCTTGCGCCCTTGCAGGGAACGGCCATTCCAGAAGAATTCAACACACTCGCTGCTGGCATGCCGCAGGCGCAGGTTGACCTCACTCATTCAACGGCCCTCCCGGCCTTGCGCTTGGCCATGATGCTGATGCACAGCATGATGATCGACAGGAATGTCATCAAGGTCGCCACCACCGCGATCAAGGGATCGATCTCTGAACGCAGCGAACTGAACATCCGCTTGGTCAGGGTCGACGTGTCGCCGCCACTGATGAACAGCGAGATCACCGCTTCATCCAGGGAAATGGCAAAGGCAAACATCGCGGCGGCAATCACCGAAAAACGGATTTGCGGCAACGTCACGTCAAAAAACGCCCGTAGCCGGGTAGCGCCGAGAATGCAGGCGGCCTGCTCCTGGGTCATGTCATAGCTGCGCAACCCGGCGCTGACGTTGATCACCACGTAAGGCAGTGCCAGCAGCGTATGCCCCAGTACCAGGCCGGGAATGGTGTTGTTCAAGTCAAGCCGGGCGTAGACAAAGAACAGGCCAATGGCGATGAAAATGGTCGGCACAATCATCGGCGCCATCAACAAGCCGCGCAGCACCCCCGAGACTTTCGACTGGGTCACGTGCAGCGAATACGCCGCCGCGGTGCCCAAGGTGGTCGCCAGCACCATCACCAGTGATGCCGTGATCAGCGAGACCTGGGTTGCGCTGCGCCATTCCAGCGAAGCGAAATACTTGAAGAACGGCTCAATGCTGAACGACTTGGGCGGAAAGCTCAGGTAGCGCGCATCCGAGAACGACATCGGGATCACGATCAAGGTGGGCAGCACCAGGAAAATCATGGTCGCCAACACCAGTACATAGAGCCAGGAGCCGCGCACCGCCGCCATCAGGTTTTGTTTTAGTCGGACCATGATTTCACTCGCTGCGCCGGCCGAGGCCCGCGCTCTTTTTGACAATGAACAAGATCAGCAATGTGGCCAACAGCAGCACCACACCCAGGGACGACGCTGCACCCCAATTGGCGTACATGGAGACGTCACTTTCGATCCGCATCGAGATCATCTGCACCTTGCCGCCGCCCAACAACGCCGGTGTGACGTAGAACCCCAAGGTGATCACAAACACCAAGGTGGCACCGGCGGCCAGCCCCGGCCCCGACAGCGGCAGAAACACATCACGGAAGGCCCGCGACGGTGACGCGCCAAACGCGGCGGCGGCCTGGCTGTAGATCGGGTCGATGCTCTTCATGGCGGCATACAGCGGCAAAATCATGAACGGCAACATGATGTGGACCATGCCAATCACCGTGCCGGTCAGGTTGTACACCAGCGGCAGCGGCGCATCGGTAATGCCCAGGCTCATCAATAAGTCATTGGCGATGCCGCGCCGCTGCAAAATGATCAGCCAGGCGTAAGTGCGCACCAGCAACGACGTCCACAGCGACACCAGCAACAGCGCCATGGCCACATTGGCCAGCCAGCGCGGCCCCTTGATCATGAAGTACGCGTAGGGGTAACCGATCAGCACGCAGGCGATGGTCACAATGATCCCGGTCTTGAAGGTCTGCACAAACGTCAGCACATAGATCGGTTCCAGCAGCCGGGTGTAGTTCTCTATGGATAATTGCCCGTCGGCATTGAACAGTGACAGCCAGAACAGCCAGCCAATCGGCAGCACGAACGTCAGCAGCACCAGAAGCAAAGCCGGCAGCCCCGAGCCGAACAAATACCAGCGCTCACGTCTTTGCGCCTTGCGCAGATCACGCGCGTTGAGCGCATCGAGAAGGTCGCTGCTCATTGATCATCTCCAACCAGCAGCGTGTCCTGTACGTGCAGGCCCAGCACCACGGCATCGCCGCGGGCAGGCAGGCGATTGCCTTCGGAACTGTTGGTGGGCCGACGAATTGCCACCGACATGCCCTCCCCCAGATCAATCTGCACCAACTGGCTTTCACCCTGGAAAATCACGTCGGCTACATGTCCGCGCAACAGGTTGTAATCGCTGGCCTCGGCCGGGACGAACTGCAGTTTTTCCGGGCGCACCACCAGGCTCGGGTTCTTTAAACCGCCGGCAACGTTGGCGCCGCGCAAGGCCCGGCCCTGAAACAGTGCCTGGCCGCCCTGCAAGGTAATCGGCAAACACGACGACTCCCCGACAAACTCCGCAATAAAGCGGTTGGCCGGGCGCTCATAGAGATTGATCGGGGTGTCGATCTGGCGAATCCGCCCTTTGCTCATGACCGCGATCCGGTCAGACATGGTCAGCGCTTCACGCTGGTCATGGGTGACGTACACCACGGTCATGCCCAGGCGCTCGTGCAGACGGCGAAGCTCCAGTTGCATGGTTTCGCGCAGGCGTTTGTCGAGGGCTGACAGCGGCTCGTCCATCAGCAGGATTTTTGGCTCGAAAACAATCGCCCGGGCCAGCGCGATGCGTTGGCGCTGACCGCCCGACATTTCGGTAATCCCGCGCTCGATCAGATGATCCAGCTCGACGGTGGCCAACGCCTGCTCGACCCGCTGACGGATGTCGGCACGTTTGTAACCGCGCAACTTCAGCGGGTAGGCGACGTTTTGAAACACGTTCATGTGCGGGAACAACGCGTAACTCTGGAACATCATGCCCACATCACGCTTGTGCGGTGGCTCGAAGATCATTTCGCGCCCGCCAAAACGGATACTGCCTGCATCCGGGCGAACGAACCCGGCCAAGGCCATCAGCAGCGTGGTCTTGCCAGAGCCGGAGGAGCCCAGCAACGACAGAAACTCACCGCTTTTGATCGATAGCGAAACATCATCCAGCGCGGCAAAACTGTCATAGGTCTTGGTCAGCTTTTCGATATCGATCGACATCGAAAGTTTGTGTTCTTCGGACATATTCACACTCGGCACATACGGACGTCAGGCGCCCTTGTTTCGTAGACGGGACGCCAGCGGCGCCCCACCCCACTGCTTAATTGGCAAGGAACAGGGCGAACCTTTGGCGAACCGCCTCCTGATTCTTGACCCACCATTCGGGTGACACCGTGACCACTTTGTCGATGTTCTGAGGCGAGGTCGGTAACCGCGCGGCCAGTTCGTCAGTAATGATCGGCAAGTCGTAGGCCTTGCTGTTGACCGGCGAGTACGGAATCAACGTGGCCAGCGTGGCCTGGCTTTCGGGCTGCATGATGTGGGCGATGAGTTTCATGGCCTGCGCCTTGTTCGCCGCGCCTTTGGGGATGATCAGGCAGTCATGGCTCAACAGCGCGCCATCAAAGCTGTAGTTGACCTTGTCACCGCTGGCCTTGACCTCGTTGACCCGGCCATTCCAGATCGCCAGAAAATCGACTTCACGGCTGCGCAACAACTGCGCCGAATCCGCGCCCGCGCTCCACCAGTTGACCACCTGGGGCTTGATCCGGTTGAGCACCTTGATCGCCCGTTCCACGTCCAGCGGGTACAAGTCTTTCGGCGCAACCCCATCACCCAACAACGCCGCTTCCATGGTCAGCCATGGCTGGCGGTACAGGGCGCGGGCCCCCTTGAACTGCGGGTCGAAGAACTGTTGCCAGTTTTTCGCCACCGGCGCGCCGGTGTCTTCGGCCCAGGCCACCACGGTGGCGTAGGCATGGCTGGCAATCCAGTGGCTGCTGACCACGGATTTGTCGACATGGGTGGCATCAATCACGCTGTAATCCAGCGGCTCGGCCAGCCCCTCCAACTGCGCCTGGGCGCACTCGGTGCTGCCCAGTTCCACCACGTCCCATTTGGGCTTGCCTGACATCACTTGGGCACGCACCGCCGCGAGGCCGTCCATGTTGTCTTCGCGGATAGTCACGCCCAGGGCCTTGGCGGCGGGTTCGAGGTAGGCTTTGCGCTCGGCGTCCTGCAAGGCCCCGCCCCAACCGGCAAAGGTCAGGGTGTCAGCCAGGGCGGCAAAGCTGGCGCCCCAACCCAAAGAAGCGATGACGGCCCCGCACAACAGGCTTTTCTTGAAACTGATCATGGTCACGGCCTTCTCAATTCTGGATGAACAGGTCGTAGCGACGTTGAACCTCAGCTTGGTGGGCTTGCCACCAGACCGGATCGAAGAACACCACCTTGTCGATATTGGCCGGAGCCGTCGGCAACGTGGCCGCCATGTCCGCAGGAATGATGCCGGTGTCGTAGGCCTTGACGTTGATCGGCGGGTTGGGGATCACGGTCACCAGGGTTGCCTGGCTTTCGGGTTTCATGATTTCGGCGATCAGTTTCATCGCCAG
Source organism: Pseudomonas sp. PS01297 (assembly GCF_029959305.1). Classification (NCBI taxonomy): domain Bacteria; kingdom Pseudomonadati; phylum Pseudomonadota; class Gammaproteobacteria; order Pseudomonadales; family Pseudomonadaceae; genus Pseudomonas; species Pseudomonas sp. PS01297. The sequence goes on along the minus strand of NZ_JASCPQ010000005.1, from coordinate 63,153 downwards.
AGCTTTGTTCGGTGCACCTTTTGGCACCACGACGCAGTCGTAATCCAGCAAGGCATGGTCATAGGTGTAGTCCACGTTCTCACCGGACTTTTTCAACTCATCAACCCGCGACGCCCAGATGGACAGCGCGTCCACTTCGCGGCTGCGCAACAGTTGTGCAGAGTCAGTGCCGCTGCGCCACCAATTGACCACTTGTGGCTTGATGCGCTCCAGCACTTTGAACGCCCGGTCTATATCCAGCGGGTAGAGTTGCTTGGGTGAAACACCATCGGCGATCAACGCCAGTTCCAGCGTGGTGTAAGGCTGGCGGTAGAGGGAGCGTGAGGCCTTGATTGACGGGTCAAAGAACTCTTGCCAGTTCTTCGGGGTCGGGCCGGTCGCATCTTTTGCCCAGGCCAGTACGGTGGAATAGGCGTTGCTCGCGATCCAGTTTTTGCCGTAGAAGTTCGAGGCCACGCCATCGGTACTGATCACTGAATAGTCCAGTGGCTCGGTCAGCCCCTGCTCTTGGGCCAGCACGCAATCATTGGACGCCAGTTCGACAACATCCCACTTGGGCTTGCCCGACATCACTTGGGCGCGCACCGCCGCAAGGCCGTCCATGTTGTCTTCTTTGATGGTGATGCCCAGTGCTTTTTCCGCGGGCTTCAGATACGCCGTACGCTCGGCATCCTGTAGCGCTCCTCCCCAACCCGCAAAGGTGACGGTATCGGCCGCCTGTGCGTGCACGCTTGCACCGAAGGTAATGGCCAGCGCAAGACTGGCCATGGGTGTGTTGATTAATCGCATTTTCAACTCCTGAGTTTGTTGTAATTAGACAGTTGAATAAAACGCCGGCCGTGTTGGCCCGAATCACTCTTTTTATAATGAGCGCAGGCAATGTCACACCTGCACGGGTTGCTTCTTTTTCGCTGGAACCGTGGTCGTTATGAAGCGTCTTTGAATCGATACCAGGCATAGGCCATACGCTGGCCCATGCGCAAAAACGGTTGGAACGGGAAGCGCTTGGGGCATTGATGAAGAAAGTCCACCTCGGTGGGATGCGGATCGCCGGTGACCATCTGTGCAAGACGCTTGCCCACCTGCAGTGAAAATGAAACACCGCTGCCGGCATAGCCGCCCCCGGCGAACACGTTGTCCAAATCAGGCACTTTGCAGACAAATGGCAGCGAGCTTTCACTGACGGCGACCCAGCCGCCCCAGTTGTAATCGACCTGGATACCTTCGAGCATCGGGAACTTGCGGGACAAAGCGTCCTGCAGGTTTTGCCGGTGCTTCGGGCTTTCGGCTTCGCGCCCGGTAATGGCGCTGCGCCCGCCAAACAAAATGCGGTCGTCGGGCAAACGACGGTAGTAAGACAACAGATGGCGGGTATCGAACATGCACTCGCTGCCGGGCAGCGTCTGGCGCTTTTCTTCCGCGCTGAGGGGGCGCGTCACGATAATTTGCGAGTGAACCGGTAACACACGCCCCGCGGTTGCACGATTAAGCGCCGTGGAGGTGTAGCCATTGGTGGCGACCACCACCTTGCGCGCCGTGACCACGCCGCCCGGCGTCACCAGTCGGTGGCTGCCATTGGCGCTGGTCCAGTCGACCACCGGCGAACCCACGTGCACGGTGGCCCCCGCCTCACGGGCCAGGCGATGAACGCCCCAGGCCAGTTTCAACGGGTGCATGGAAAAACCGTCGGGCATGTACAGCGCGCCAAATGACTCAGCACCGCGATGCACCGCTTGCACCTGGTCGCCGTTGACCAGTTGCGCGCCATAACCCAGTACATCGTGATACAGCCCCACTTCGCGCTTGAGCGATTCAACATGCTTGGCGTTGCTGGCGACCTTGTACACGCCGTCCGGCTGCGCGTCGCAATCAATCTGGCCTTCACGGATCAGCCCACGCACGGTGTTCAGCCCGGCAGTCATCTCGGCAAAATACTGTTTCGCGGTGTGCTCGCCGTAGCGACTGATCAACTGCGCCAGCGGCACTCGCCCGCCGGAGATACGGGCAAAGCTGCCATTACGCCCACTGCACCCCCAGGCCACCTGATTGGCTTCCAGGACCACGGCGCGAATGCCGTGCTCGCGGGCCAGGTGCAACGCACAACTCAGGCCTGTGTAACCGGCGCCAATAATTGCAACGTCGACCTCAATGTCTCCCTTGAGCGGGCCGTCATCTGGCGGCGCTGTACCTGCCGTATCTACCCAGTAAGAGGACGAATGAGGCACTCCGACACCTGGGTGAGCATTGACCAGTGGATCGTACAATTTAATCTCCGTATCGCTGTGCGATATCTATAAATCATTTAATTGCAATGCTCGATCAAATAAATACAACTGTCAATTGCATTAATTGATTTTAAAACCATTAAATAATCGTGAAGACAGCGAAGCGTAGCGCTAAAAATCGCTATCTATCTGAAAGATATGTTTATTTTCGAATTTACAGACACGTACCCCCGCCGATGAGCGGGGCGTTACGCAGAGGGAGGAATGGCAGGAAAACACCAACTGTTAAAAAGGTGGCGGGTTGCCCCGCCACCGCGTATCAGAACTCGTAGCTCAAGCGGGTGTAGTAAAACGTGCCTTCGGGTGCCGCCGGTGACAGGTAGCTGTACTTCTGGCTTGGGGTTTGACGCAGGTGGCTGTCAAAGTCATCCGGTTTGCTGTTGAACAGGTTGTTGGCGCCAACCGACACGCGCAGTTGCTTGGTGAAGGCGTAGTTGACGTCCAGGTCTGTGGTCCATTGAGCGCCGAAGGTTTGATCGTATTGCGAGTCGCTGGCCTGTGCGGCGAACTTGCGGTATTCGCCATAACGGGTTTCGTTCAAGGCCACGGTCCACGGGCCGTAGCGGTGAATCGCGCCCAACACGAACTTGTCTTTGGGGTAGCCATACTCCAGGTAACCACGGCTTTCACGGGTCACGGTTTCAAAGCCGTTGGCGTTTTCGTGGACCTTCTCAATGGTGGTTTTAGCACGGGTGTAACCCGCGCTCAGTGCCAGCGAACCGTACTGTTGCAGATCAAAGTTGTACTTGCCGACGATGTCGACGCCGCGGGTACGGGTATCGACCGCGTTGGTCATGAACTGCGCCCAGGTGTACTGGCCGTAGCCTGCCTCTGTGAGAATGCGCTCGGCGTCAGGCCCGGAAATACCGCCGCTGAACAACAGTCGATCACGGATGGAGATCTGGTACGCATCGATGGTCACAGAGGCTTGGTCAACAGGACGCAGCACCAGCCCCAGCGAGTAGTTGGTCGACTTCTCAGGCTTGAGCTGTTCTGCGCCGAGAGCACGGGCAGCCGGGTTATCGGACGGCAAGATGCGTGTCAGCACCGGGTTGCCATTGGCATCGACGTTGGTGGTGGTGGTCCACGAGGTGCCGATCTGGCCCAGTGTCGGTGCGCGATAAGCGTTGTTGACGGTGGCACGTAACCCGACCTTGGGCGTGAAGTCATACCGCGCCGACAATTTGCCCGTGGTGGCCGAACCAAAATCCGAGTAATGCTCGGTCCGCGCCGCCAAGCCCAGTTGCAGCTTCTCTGTGAGCTGGTTTTCCAGACCGAAATACACCCCGGCAACATCCCGCGAGTAAGTCCCGGCATCGTCCGGGGTCAGGCCTGAGGCCTGTACGCCACCCACTTGCACGCCGTCGATTCCGCCAAACGAATAAGAGTCGGAATCACCCGACTCCAGGCGATAGCGCTCGTTGCGGTAGGCGATCCCGGCCGAGATGTTCAGCGGGTTGGTCAGCCAGTTCACGGGCAAGTCTTTGACGTAGTCCAGACCGACGTTGGTTTGTTCGTTGATCAGCGTCGCAATCTGGAATTTGGTCGGGCTGGCGATGCCAAAACTGGGGTTGAGGGTGTTGTAGGCCAGTTCGTCATGTTCGTCGCGACCATAGGTGGCGCTTAAATCAAAGCGGCCCAGGGTGTCGTCTTCATACCGGGTGCCGACCGTCAGTGCACCATCTTCATAGCGGTAGCGATATTTCGGAATGGTCCCGTTCGGGTAGATCTCAGTGACGTTGTTCGGGTTGTTGGCCAGCAGCTTGGGGGTGTTGTTGACCGATTTGTCCTGACCGAACGTGGCGAAGCTGTAGAGGCGCCATTGATCGTTGAGGCCGATTTCGGCATTCGCCGCCAGGTTGTATTTATCACGCCCTGCACCGCCCCAGCGCGGGTCTTGCACTTGACCATCGGCGAAATACTTGTCGCCGATATCGTCCGGTTTATTGTTCAGCGCGTTAAAGCTGACGGTCAGAAAGCCGTCCCCCGGCAGTCCCAGGCCGTACCAGCCATCAGCGGTTTTGCTGAAGCCGTCACCCTGAGAAAACTTGCCCAATTGAGTGTTGATTTGCCCGCCGCTGTCGCGCTCTTTGAGCACGATGTTGATCACCCCGGCAATCGCATCCGAACCGTATTGTGCAGAGGCACCGTCACGCAGCACCTCGACGTGGTCGATGGCGCTGATCGGGATCATGTCCAGGTCGACAGACTGCGCACCAATAAATGGCACACCGCCCGACAAGTTCACCACTGCCGAGGCATGCCGACGCTTGCCGTTGATCAACACCAGCGTTTCGTCCGGGGACAGCCCGCGCAAAGAAGCGCCTTTAGGGTCCTGGCCACGGGTTGCGCTCTGGTTTTGCGGAAAGTTGAACGAGGGCAGCAACTGGAACAGTGCCTGGTTGAGGGTCACGGCGCCGGTCTGCACCAACTCTTCGCTGTTGATCACGTCCACGGGGGCGCTGCTGCTCAAGGCCGTGGCGTTGGCGCGCCGAGTGCCGATGGCGACCACCCGGTCCAGGGCTGTGGTGGGCGCAGCGTCCTGGGCCTGGGTCCCGGCTTTGTTAGCGCTGGCCGCGCCCTCTTTGATGATAAACGCCCCGTCCGGGCTGACTTGCAGCTGCAAACCGGTGCCGCGCAGGGCCTCGCCAACGGCCTGCTCCGCCGACAACGAACCATTGATCGCCGCCGACGAATAACGGCTCAGTTGCGGGGTAAACGAAATGACTTGTCCGCTCTGGCGGCTGATGTTCAGCAGCACTTCATCCAGCGGGCCGGAGGCAATGTGGTAGACCTGGCGGGCTTCTTCGGCCGCATAGGCGCAGGTCAGGAACAGGCTCGCCAGAGGCCCTATGGCAAAAGCCCGTAGCTGGCGACGTGAAAAGGTGTTGGACGCGCTCAAGGTGACTCTCCCTAAATCTCTGAACAGCGCTGCTCCCCGCAGCGCTTACGGGAGAGGTGTGGATTGGCGCAGAGAAAACTTGCAGATCGTTTGGTTATGTCCTTAGAACTGCGTTTAAGCGGAGGTGACGGTGACCCAATAATCGCTGCGACGCAGCACCTGGATCGGCAAGGTTCGCGCCAATGTGTCGAGCACCTGTTCGGTTTTATCCAGCCGAAACATGCCGCTGACGCGCAACTCGGCAACCGCAGGGTCGATGCGCAGTACACCGCCGCGATAAGGCCGCAAGGCCTCGATAATCTGTGCCAGCGGCACATCCCGCACTTCGAGCAAACCATCGACCCACGCGGCGGCACCCAGGCTCATCACGCGCACAGGGCTAAACCCGTAGCGGTCATAAGAGACCTCATGCCCGGTTTGCAGTTGCAGGGTTTCCAGCCCCTGGCGAGCGATCTGCAGCGCGCCTTTGAGCGCCACCACCAGCCCCTGCCCTTCGCGTTCACGTACGGTCAAGTCACTGCCCAGCACGTGGATCAACGCCTGCGGCGTCACCAGTTGAAAAGGCATTGTCGGATTAGTGGCGACCTTGACTCGCAGCTCCCCATCAAGCAATCGGACGATCCGGTGCGGGCCGCTGAAATCCAGATCGACCGCGCTTTTGGCGTTCAAAAACAGCTCGCTGCCATCAGGCAAACTCACCGTACGCCGTTCAGCGGTGCCGGTTGAAACGTCCGCCGTCAGTTCCCCCAGCGTGGTGCGCTGGCTGACCAACAAGCTGGCACCCAACGCCACACCGGTACAGGCCAGCGCGCCCTGCAATAGTTTGCGACGGCTGGTGCCAGGGGTACTCAGGGCCTGTTGCAGCACCTTGCCGCTGACCCCTTGGGCAATCGGCACCTTAAAAACTCCCAGACGGGTTTCCAGTTGCGCACAGAGTTGTTCATGCCGAGGGTCTTGCGCGCGCCACTGCCGGTAGGCCTGCCAATCAGCCTCGTTGGCATGGCCTGAACGCAGCAATACAATCCAGCGAGTCGCGTTGTCGATCACGTCGTCGTGTTGGTTTTCGATGTTCATGTCATTCCAGGCAAGCCCGCAGGCAGCGATTGACTGCCTTGGTCATGTAGTCACTGACCGAGCGTTGGGAAATGCCCAATTCAGCGGCAATTTCAGGGTAAGTCAGGCCATTGACCTGAGACAGCAAAAAGGTGGCCTTGACCTTGGCCGGCAAGCCATCCAGCAACTGGTCAATGCATTGCAACGCCTCAATCATCTGCGCCAGGTCTTCGGGCGAAGGGGCTTCGTACACGTCATCCAGTTGCAGGGCATCGAGATAAGCCCGTTCCAGATCGCGACGGCGCCATAGCTGATACATCAAGCGCTGGGCAATGGTGGTCAACAACGCACGGGGTTGGCGAATCGGCACCACGCCCGGCGAAGTCAGCAACTGGACAAATGTATCGGCGGCAATGTCTTCAGCGTGGGCGCTGGAGTCGAGGTGGCGGCGCAAGCGTGTGCACAGCCATTGGTAATGACTGCGGAATAATCCGCCCACGTATTCACTGTGAGAAGTGTCGGCGCCGGACATGGAGACTCCAATCAGGGTGAGATGCGCTGTGTGTCCGGTGTACCGGCGGGGCAATGCTATCAAAAGGCGTTATTCGCTAATAATACTTAAAATGTATTTTTATATGACTTTTAGGAATATTAAGTTCAGGCCTTTTGAGACTGCGAGACACGTCACATCCCACCTGAATACAGATGGATATTTCGGCCTCATTGCTATGTGTGACGAGCGAGCAATTTCTTGCAAATTATTTGATCAACGGCTCAGATTGCTGCGATTTGGCAACTGCTCGCACCTTGGACGAGGCCGCCAGCAACACCTGACGCTCCAGCGTTCCTTCATCCACTGCGCTGACGATCGCCTCGGCAATGGCATCGAGCCCTGACTCGCTGGACACCAGCAACAAATGCGCACCCGCCGCCAGCGATGCCACGGCCGTATCGGTCAAGGTATTGCCCCGCAGGATGGACACTGCGTCCAGGTCATCTGAAATGATCAGCCCGTCGAACCCCAGCGTGTCACGCAACAAGGCAATAACCTTGGCCGATGTCGAGGCCGACTGGTCCGGGTCAATAGCCGGGAACACCGCCGGGCCGGGCATGACCGCTTGCACGCCAGCACCAATCACTTGCCGGAACACCTGGAGGTTGTCGTCAAGCAACTCCAGCGGGCCGTGCACGGTGGCCAGGGCAATGGCCGGGTCATGCTCAATGGCGTAGTGACCCGGAAAATGTTTAGCCGTGGCAATGACCCCGGCGCGCTGAACCCCACGGATAAAGGCACAGGAAATTCGACTGACCTGTGCCGGGTCGTCCCCCAAATGCCGGTTAAGCAACCAAGGATTGATGCCAGTCACCACATCGACAATCGGCGCGAGGAACAGATTGACACCCAGGCAGCGCGCGACTGAGGCCATTTCATAGCAGCGCTGTTCAATCGCCTCGGCACTCAGGTCATTGAGTTGCGCCCTTGAAGGAATGGCCGGAACCAATTGGTGCAGGCGCTCGATGCCACCGAGTTCTTGATCCACCGCGATCAACACCGGCCCACCGGCCAATGCCGAGACGTGTTGAGTCAGGCTGGCCAATTTGGTTTGCGTCTCGGCGTCGCGACGCGCCTGGGTCATGGCCCTGCCGATGTACTCATCCCGTGTTTCACCCAACAACACCGAGACGCCACCACGGCTTAAATGGCGACGGACAGGCTCATCCAGATTCAAATCGCCGATGGCGGGCAACAATACCGAATACGCAGCCCGCAGCAGTTCACCTGACATTACGACTCCTTAACCGCTGTTTGACGCGTGACGAGCCGCCACGCATGATACCGATCACCTTCGAGCAAAAAACCAATCATCAATGCTCGTTTATGCTCAATTTAAACAGGATTCAACGGATGTCAATGCTCACTCATGAGAGTTTCCCCGGAGAGCGACAAACCCTGATCGCCCAACGGCTGGCGACTCACGGCCGGGTGGTGGCTGGGGAGCTGGCTCAGGAATTTAACGTTTCCGAGCACTCAATCCGTCGAGATCTCGCGGCGCTGGCGCAAGCAGGGCTGTGTAAACGGGTGTACGGAGGGGCCATTTCATTGGCGCCTGAGCGACCTGTGAAGGACAGACAAACCCAACACATCGAGCGCAAAAGCTCGCTGGGCCAGGCGGCAGCGACGCTGATCAAAGCGGGCCAGCACGTGTTTATCGATGGCGGTACCACCAATGCCTGCATAACGAGCGCAATCGATCACAATATTGCAGTTTGCGTCACCACCAATTCGCCCGCCATTGCCCTGCAACTGGACACACTGCCGTTGGCCGAAGTCATCTTGCTGGGTGGGCGCCTGGACAAAACCTCAGGCAACATCCATGGCCTGAGCGCGATTCAACAATTGGCCCATTTCAATTTCGATCTGTGCTTTTTAGGCGCCTGCGCGATTGATGCCAGCAAGGGCGTGACTGCGTTCAACATGGACGAAGCAGAGTTCAAGCGGGCTGTCGTGTCGCGAAGCGGGCAAATTGTGGTGGCCGTGACCAATGAAAAGCTGTCCAGCATTGCCCACTACCACGTGGCCGCCTGCGAAGAGTTGAGTGTGCTGGTGGTGGAACATGACGCCCCGGCAGAACGGCTGGAGCCTATTCAAGCCAAGGTCTCGACAGTTGTGATCGCGATCTGAGGTCAAGAGATCGCGTGGAGCTGCTGCAGCCTGCGATCTTTATCAAGCTATCCGCGCACAGAGAAAATCCACCAGCGCCCGCACTTTGGGCGACGGGTGTTTGCTCGCGGGCCAGAGCACATAAAACACCCCGCGGTGCTCCACATAATCTTCCAGAATCAGTTGCAGGTGGCCATCGGCCAAGGGCTCGCGGATGGCGAACTCCGGCAGATAAGTGACGCCCAATCCTTGCAGTGCAAAACACACGCGGGTTTCGACGTTGTTGCAGATCATCGAGGTGGGCAGTTGCAGTTCGGGCTCGCCAGGGGCTTGGCGCAACGCCCATGTTTCGAGCTTGCCGCTGTTGGGCCAGCGATAGTGCATGCAGGTGTGCTGCAACAGATCAGCCGGGACCTGCGGCGTGCCCCGCAGTGCCAAATAATCCGGTGAAGCCACCACCTGCATGGCGAATGAACCCAAACGACGGGCCGACAATCTTGAATCGACGGGGTTGCCAATGCGCACCACGGCATCAAAACCTTCTTCGATGACGTCAACCCTGCGGTCAGTAAAATCCAGGTCCAGCTCAATCTCGGGGTAGGCGCGCATAAATTCGCCGAGCACCGGCAACACCAGCGAGCTGACCATCGGCAGGCTCACCCGCAGGCGACCGCGCGGTGCCGAAGAGGCTTGTGACAGTTCCTGCTGGGCTGCTTCGATCTCAGCGAGGATGCGTCGGCTGCGCTCCAGAAACAACGCACCTTCCGCGGTCAATGTAACGCTGCGGGTGCTGCGATGAAAAAGCCGCACACCGAGCTTTTCTTCGAGCCGCGCTACGCTTTTACCGACCGCCGAGGCAGACACCCCCAACAGTCGCCCCGCCGCCACGAAGCTGCGGGTTTCAGCGACCTGAACAAAGACCACGAAGCCATTCAGGCTGTCCATTGCATCCCTCGTCGTTTGATTGCGGACATTCAAGTCCGCACATCAAGGAACTGTATCCAGCTTTTTCTTTAATCTCGACCTTTCTATTGTCAGGCCACGACTTATTTAACCAGGAGTGACCATGACCGCCTTCACCTATCCCCTGCCCCAAGGCGTTATCTCGGCGCAGCTATCTGAACGTATCCAGACCGTTGTCCAGCAGGCGCTGGATAACCAACGGCTGTATGCCCGGGCGGGCGTCTCCTACGGCATGGACGCTTCGAGCATTAGCCTGGAAGAAAACTTGCGCCGCATTGCCAGCGTACCATTGCTGTTTGAGCCCGGTACTCAATGGCGCTATTCACTGGCCACCGATGTCCTCGGTGCCTTGGTTGCGCGCATTAAAGGGGTGCCGTTGGGCGACGCTATCCAGCAATTGGTGACAGGGCCATTGGCCATGCTCGATACCAGTTTTACCGCACATGATCCACAGCGAGTAGCCACCGCCTACGTTAATGGCCTGCCACCGCATCGACTTGGCGAGGGTGAATGTGTGCCAGTGGTTGAAGACACCGCAGGCATTGATTACAGCCCTGAGCTCATCTTCGATGCGGGCGCTTTCCCTTTAGCAGGCGCTGGCATGTCCGGGCGCTTCGTCAGCGATCTGCGCGATGCGGTCTACGGTGGTCTGGCGGTGCGTCCATGAGCCCAAGCGCAGTCCTGACTAAGACCGAACGCCTGCCATTGGCCCCGCTGTTGGCACTGGCCATGACCGCTTTTATCATCATCCTAACCGAAGCCTTGCCCGCCGGGCTGCTGCCACAAATGGCCGAAGGCCTGGCGGTTTCCGAGGCGTGGGTGGGCCAGACCGTGACGATCTACGCCATCGGCTCGCTGCTGGCGGCCATTCCGTTGACTGCCGCCACGCAAAGCATGCGCAGGCGCCCATTACTGCTGATGGCGATTGCCGGTTTTGTGGTGGCCAACACCGTGACGACGCTGTCTACCAGTTATGCGCTGACGATGCTGGCGCGCTTTCTTGCAGGCATGTCGGCTGGGTTATTGTGGGCACTGCTGGCGGGTTATGCCGCACGCATGGTGCCGCCCCATCAACAAGGTCGGGCGATTGCCGTAGCAATGGTCGGCACCCCGCTGGCCCTGTCGCTGGGTGTTCCGGCGGGCACGTTCCTGGGGGCGTTGATGGGTTGGCGCATCTGCTTTGCGATCATGAGCGGGCTGGCCGTGCTGCTGATGCTCTGGGTGCGTCTGAAAGTGCCGGACTTCGCCGGGCAAGCTCAGGAAAAACGACTGCCGTTGCGTCAGGTATTCCAGTTACCCGGCGTACGTTCGGTGTTGTTCGTGGTGCTGGCTTTTGTCCTGGCGCACAACATTCTCTATACCTATATCGCGCCGTTCCTGGGCGCGGCAGGCATGGCCGAGCGTACGGGCCTGGTGCTGTTGGTGTTTGGCCTGACGTCCCTGCTGGGCATTTGGCTGATCGGCGTCTTGATCGACCGTCACCTGCGCATGCTGACACTAACCAGCATTGCCGTTTTTGCCCTTGCCGCCCTGGCATTGGGCCTTGCAGGCAAGGTGCCGGGCATTGTTTACCTCGCGGTGGGTGCTTGGGGGTTGGCCTTCGGTGGCGCCGCCACCCTGTTTCAAACCGCCATGGCCAAGGCCGCCGCCTGCGCGACAGACGTCGCTCAATCCATGCTGGTAACCGCCTGGAATACCGCCATTGCAGGCGGCGGGATTCTCGGCGGCGTGTTGCTGGAGCAACTGGGTGTCAGCGCCTTCGCCCCGGTGGTGCTGGTGCTGTTGGTGGCGAGCTTTTGGGTGGTGTTGAAGAGCACATAACTACCCTGATAACGGTAGGAGCGAGCTTGCCTCGCGATCTTTTGATTTTTTAAAAGATCGCGAGACAAGCTCGCTCCTACAGGACCTTTAAATCCATAAGTTATTTATTAGACGGGGCAATCCACCAGCACTTGCAGGGTCTGTTGCGAGCAGCGCTCGACCCGTGCCTTGACGCCGTACACATCGGCAAACAATTGCGGGGTCAGTACATTCTCTGCTGCCCCAAAGCCCATGATTTGCCCGTCTCGCAACACGGCGATAGTATCGGCATAACGCGCCGCCAGGCTGATGTCATGCATTACGATTACCGCGATCAATTGGTGCTGGCGAACCATGTCACGCACGCATTCCATCACCCGCAACTGGTAGCTCAGGTCCAGCGCGCTGGTGGGTTCGTCCAGCAGCATGACGCTCGGACGACGCGCAATCAGTTGCCCCAAGCTGACCAGTTGCCGCTGCCCGCCCGAGAGCGCATTGAGCATGCGATCCGCCAGATGTTCGATGCCAATGCGCTGCAAGGCGGCATACGCCTGTTCAAGGTAATCACCGCCGCTGCCACCCACGCGCAAGGCCGCCATGACACTTTCGATCACACTGAGCCCCAGCCCCGGCGGCAGGTGTTGCGGCATGTAAGTGATAAGTCGCGCACGCTCCGACACCGACATCGTCGCCAATTGCCGAGCTTGCAGGCTGACCGTACCCTGCATGCGCTCAAGCCCTGCCAGGCCGCGTAGCAACGTGGATTTGCCGGCACCATTGGGCCCGATCAACGCGGTGAGAGTGCCGGGTTGCAGCTCGGGCAATGACGCATCTGCAATCACCACGCGACGGCCATAAGTCACCTGAGCATGGCTGATCACTAAGCCTTGAGCACTCATAGCTGCCGACCCCGCTTGAACACCAGCGCCACAAAAATCGGCACGCCCACCAAAGCGGTGACAATGCCGACCGGCACGATCACCCCCGGCATGATGATTTTGCTGACCACCGAGGACAGTGACAGCAAGAGTGCCCCCACCAGCGCGCTGGCCGGGAATAGAAAGCGCTGGTCTTCACCAATCAAAATGCGCGCAATGTGCGGGCCTACCAGGCCGATAAAGCCAATGGTCCCAACAAAGGCCACCGCCGTCGCCGACAGCAAGCTGATGCGCAGCAGCGAGAAAAACCGCAGCCGACGCACGTCAACGCCAAAGCTTTGCGCGCGGTCCTCACCCATGCGCAACAAGGTCATGCGCGAAGACGCGTGCAGCGAAAACGGCAAGATCAGCGCCAGCACCACAGCGAGAATGCTCAGTTTGTCCCAATTGGCCCGTGCGACGCTGCCCAGGCTCCAGAACACCAACTGTTGCAGCACATCTTCGGTGGCCAACAACTGCAACAGCGCCACCAAAGCGTTACAACTGAACACCAGGGCAATGCCGAACAGCACCAGGGCTTCGACCCCGGCGCCTCTTAATCGCGACATGCCATGCAGCAAAAACATTGAGCCGCAGGCAAACACGAAGGCGGACAACGCGACGATGGAATCGCGGCTCAATAAAGCGCTGCTGACCGGAAAAACAATGATCAGCGAAGCGCCCAGCGCCGCCGCCGACGACACACCCAGGGTAAAGGGGCTGGCCAGGGGGTTATTGAGGATGGCCTGCATTTCTGCACCGGCCAGTGACAGCGCAGCGCCCACCAGCACCGCCATCAGCGCGTAAGGCAAGCGCACATTCCAGATGATCACCCGGTCGGTCACAGCCAGGTTTTGCGGGTGCAACAGGCCGTCGACCAAAGCCCCAAGGGTCATCCCCGAAGAGCCGGTCGACAGATCAAGCAACACCGCCGCGACCAAGGCAATACCGATGCCCACCAACAAGCCGACCCGTCGCGCCAGCAGACGCCGGTAGCCGTGGCTGGCAGCGGCCACGGCAGGGTTCAGGTGCGCGGTCATTTCGGCTCACTGATCCAGTATTGGCCTGCCAGCGGCATGCCGAGGAACTGCTGGTTGATTTGCTCCAGCGTGTGCTCCGGGTCAAGGGAGGCAAACTTCTCGGGGTGTATCCACTTGGCCATGGCCTCTATTGCCAGGATGTTGTACGGCGAGTTGTAAAAGTCATGCCACAAGCCATGTACATTGCCTTCGCGAATCGCCCGCAGTTGGGCGAACTCAGGGCGGCTCAGCACCTGCTTGAGCGACGCCTGGGCCGTGGCCTGGTCAATGCCTGCGCCCATCATCACGCCCGGTTTTTGATTGCCGGTAAGGATGTAAATGTCCGGATCAGCCTTGAGCGCGTATTCAACACTGATATCGCCCAGTGCACCGGGCACCACTCCAGCGGCAATATTGCGGCCGCCCACCAGGTTGATCAGTTCGCCCATGCCGCCTTTGCCCGTGGTATGCCCAGGGTTGGCCCAAACCCCGGCCAGCAGTTCAAGAAACACGCTAGGGCGTTTGCTGTCGTCGATTACGCCCAAGGTTTCGGTGATGTGGTCAATATGCTGCTGGTAGAAATCCAGGAAAGCTTGAGCTTGCGCTTCACGCCCCAATGCCTTGCCCAGTGCGGTCATGCTGTCATGGGTGCCCTGTACCGGGTTGACCCGAAAATCCACAAACAGCACCGGGATACCGGCTTTTTCGAGAATATCGGCCACCGGACTATGCTCGGTCGGGCCATGCCCGGAGATGCTGAACACCGCCAGGTCCGGCTTCAGCGAGAGGATTTCCTCGGCGCTGACGCTCTGCTCCGAGGCCTGGCCAATCAGCGGAATGTCTTTGACCTCGGGGAACTTCGCCACGTAAGCGGCGTAGGTATTGGGGTCAAGTTTGCGCAGGTCGTTCTGCCAGCCCACGACACGCTTAAAAGGCTGATCGCGGTCAAGAATCGCCAGCGTCGAAATCAATCGACCCTCGCCCAGCACCACCCGCTGCACATGTTCCGGCACGTCGACCACCCGACCCAGCACGTCGGTGACGTCTTTGGCCCAGGCCGACGACACCATGCCGAACCCGCCCACAATGAACACCGCCAGCAATGACCACACGCGTGAAAACGATTTGGACACGATTAATCTCCCACTAAATGAAGGGCTCACACGTCGCTCCAGCGACGCAAGAGGTTGTGGTACACGCCGCTGAGTTGCAGCAACGACTCGTCATCGGCCTGTTGTGCGCTCAGGCGCTGAATGGCCACATCCATGTCGAGTAACAGGCTGCGCTGGCTGTCTTCGCGGACCAGGCTTTCGATCCAGAAAAACGCCGCCACCCGCTCGCCACAGGTGACAGGATTGACCTTGTGCACGCTGGTGCCGGGGTACAGCACCAGATGCCCGGCCGGTAACTTGACGCTGCGCTCGCCAAAGGTGTCGCGGATCACCAGTTCGCCGCCGTCGTAGGTCTCGGGATCAGTCAAAAACAAGGTGGCGGACAGGTCGGTGCGTACTCGTTCGCGCACACCTTTGATGCCGCGAATGGCGTTGTCGATATGAAAGCCGAACGCCTCGCCACCGCTGTAACGATTGAACAAGGGCGGATAGATCCGCTTGGGCAGCGCCGCTGACATAAACAGCGCGTTCTCGGACAGCCGCGCGAGGATGCGCTGGCCAAACAACAAACCCAACGCAGATTCCTCGTTCAATTGGCGGTTGAACTTGTCACGGGCCGAGCGCTGCCCGGCCGTGACTTTGCCATCCACCCATGGTTCAGCCAGCAGCCGCGTGCGCATCTCGTCCACTTCGTCGGCGGTGAAGACGTTGGCAATGTCGATCAGCATGCGCGGCTCCCACGCCCGGCAGGCTTAAAAGTCATAGTCGATGCTGGCGGTCAGCGTGCGCCCGGCACCCGGTACGCCATACAGCTGGAAACCATCCAGGGAGGCGCCGATGCGGCTGAAATAAAAGGTGTTGAACAGGTTGTCGACGTTGAGGTTGACCGTGGTCTGGCGGTTGACCTTGTACTGCGCCGCTACGTAGTGCACCCAGTAGCCCGGCGCCTTTTCTTTGTCGCGAGTATAGATCGGCAGCACCCCGGACGGGCCGTCGGCGTTGCTGCTGTTATTGTTCAGGCCGCCCACGTATTTGTTGTCGGTGTAACGGCGACGGCCGACATAGTTGGCGCCGTAGCTGAAGCTCAGGTCGTCGGTGAAGGCATAGGTGGTCCACAGATTGGCGGTCAGGTCGGGAACGTTCTTGGCCTCTTCGCCTTTGTTGACGCCCTTGGTCTGATCGCTTTTAAGCGCTGAGAAACCACTGTAGGCCGTCCAGCGCTCGGTGATGTTGCCTTGCAGGCCCAATTCGACGCCGTCGACCCGTTTGGCTGGCAGTGCGCGCACCGGCGAAGCATCGCCTTCGGTGTATTCCCAGGAGTTTTCCAGCTCGGTACGGAAAATCGCTGCCGTCACGCTGATGCCTTTATCCAGCAAGTCCCACTTGGTGCCGAGTTCATAGGTTTTCGATTGGGCGGGTTTGTAGCTGCTGGTGCTCGCCGCGCCATAGATCTGGTTGTTGGTCGAAGCGCCCACCGCCGAGGGCTGCGCCGATTGGCTGTACGACGCGTAAATAGTGCCGTTTGGCTGGGGTTTGAACACCACACCGGCACGGCCGCTCCAGGCGCCCGAGGTGTCTTTGATATTCGCCTGGCCGCTCTGGGTGGTTTCGGCAGTCCAGTGGTCATAGCGCAGCGAGCCCATCACTTGCCACCACTGATTGAGGGTCAGGGTGTCGGCCGCGTACAGCCCGGCGTTGTCGATGCTGGAGCGCGGTTCGTTAAAGCCTTTGGTGGTGTAGACCGTATCAAAGCTGTGTTGCGGGTCGCCCATGTCGAACGTCATGTTCGCCGCCGGGAACTTGGCGTTGCGGTGCAGGCCGCCGTAGGTTTCGTGGTAGAGATCCAGCCCGGTGACAGCCTTATGGCTGATGGAGCCGGTGTCGAAGGCAAAGCTGAGGTCGGTCTGGTTGTCGAGGATGGTGTAGCGCTTGGACAGGCCGAAATCGCTGCCGCGCAATACGCCATCGGCGGTGCTGCCGTTGTTGGTGTAATCGGTGTACACCTTGACCCCGTTGACCGTCGACACCGGGCCAACACCGACATAGCCCAGGGTGGCGCAACGGGTGCCGGTGCAGGTCTTGGAACCATCCGGGTTGGCAGAGAAAAACCGTGCCGGGGACAAGACCGCAAAGTTGTCAGTCTGTTGCCAGCGCACCTGGTTGGTCAGCAAGGCGCCGTTGTCAAAGTCATGTTCCAGCTTCCCGGTCAGCGAGGTGGTCTCGGTCTGCTGGGTGTACAAACTGGAGTCGCCGTACCAATTGTTGCGTTTGACACCGGGCATGCGTTTGCCATCGGTGCCGCGCAAAATCGGCAAGCCGCCGTCTGGGGTGTTGTCGTCCTTTTGATAGAAGAAATCGAGGTAAGCACGGGTCGGTGTCGACAAGCCCAAGGCCAGTGAGGTGGCGATGCCCCAGCGGTCGTAATCGACGTCATCACGGTCGGCCACCTGGCTTTCATGCTTCATCAAGTTGATGCGCACGGCGCTGGTGTCGGTCAGTTCCTGGTTGATGTCGGCGGTCACCCGGCGGTAACCGTCGGTGCCGACACCGGCAGAGATGCGGTTGGCATCGCCCAAATGGGCTTCCTTGCTCACCAGGTTGACGCTGCCGCCCACCGCTGAAATGCCCGACTCAATCGCGCCGGTGCCTTTGAAGACTTCAGCTTGTTGCAGGTTAAAGGTGTCATTGCGACTCGACATGCCCGCATCGCGCACGCCATCGACTGTCAGGCTTTGCTCGGACGAAAACCCGCGTATAGAGAACAGGTCACCCCAGCCCAGGTTGCCCTCCCCTGACATAAAGGTGATGCCCGGCACGTTGCGCAGAATGTCTTGCAGGCTCTGCGCATTCTGCTCCTTGAGCACTTGTTGGGGCACGATGGTGATACTTTGCGGGGCGTCCAGCAGCGGTGTCATGACTTTGCGCGAGGACACTTCGTCCACCTTGAACGGTGAATCGTAGCTACCCTGAACACTCAAGGCAGGCAAGGTCAGAGCGGCGTCAGCTTGCTCGGCAGCACGGGTTGGCACGCTGAAGACTCCGAGCGCCATCACTCCGATAAAGGGCGCCAGCGTGCCGTTCAAGGCATAAGGGGTATTGCGAACAACAGCCGCATCGGGTGACGATGGCATCGGACCTTCCTTAATTACAATGACTCGCATTTAGATTCGCCATTCTAAAGAGGGTCATTGCCGGCAATTGTTCGACTTTGTATTGGCGGCGCATGAAAATCGCCGCCACAACATTTCATTACATTTCGCTGGCCTCGCCATCGCAAAATCCGCTATTGCACATCTTTCCAAGGCCCAGACGAGTTCACATGTCCAAGCTAGATCACGTATTAATCGTCGATGACGACCCCGAAATCCGCCAACTGCTGGCCGAGTACCTGCGCGATGCCGGCTATCAGACGTCAACGGCCTGTGACGGCAAGGAAATGCATCGCCGCCTGGAGATGAACGTCATTGACCTGATCGTTCTGGACCTGATGCTGCCCGGCGAAGACGGCCTCAGCCTGTGCCGCACGTTACGGGTGACCTCCAATATTCCGGTGATCATGCTCACCGCGCGCGGCAGCCTGATCGACCGCATCGTCGGCCTGGAAATTGGCGCAGATGACTACCTGCCCAAGCCGTTCGATCCGCGAGAATTGCTGGTGCGAATCAAGGTGGTCTTGCGCCGGGCGCAGAGCTTTCCGGAGCGGGCACGGGTCGACGAAGCGCCCTATGTGAACTTCGACGGCTGGCGCCTCGACACCCGCGCGCGTCAGGTACTGTCCCCCGAAGGGCTGGTGATCAGCCTCGGCAACTCCGACTACCGTGTGCTGCGCTTATTGTTGCAGCACCCTAACCGCCCGCTGAGCCGGGATTTTTTGCTTAATCATGTGTTCGAGAAAGACAGCACGCCCTTCGACCGCTCGATTGATGTGTGCGTCAGCCGCCTGCGCCAGCAACTGACACCCGAGCTGATCAAAACCGTGCGCAACGAAGGCTACATGCTGACCTCAAGCAAGGTGACCCACGAATCATGAAGCTGATACCGCGCACGCTTTATGGGCGGCTGGTGATCATTCTGGTGGCCGGTATGCTCGGCGCCCAGGTGGCTACCAGCAGCATCTGGTATGACGTGCGTCACAGCCAGGTGCTGGAGATCCCGACCCGATTGATTGCCAGCCGCCTGGCCGATATCGTGCGGGTGTCAGCGTCCAGCCCCGAGAACACCGCCCAGTTGCTCAGCAACTTGAACACGCCTGACTTTCAGTTGACCGAGCACGATGCGCCCCTCCCCGCCAGCGCGCGGCTGTCGACTCAGGATCAAGCGACTGAAGACCTGCTGAAAAACCTGATCAATGAAAAAACCGGCACCCGCACACCTCTGCGCTTGCTCAACTTGACCCTGCTCGATCAACAGGGCCAAAAAGCCGGGATCAACAGCTTGTTCGGCTCCAGCCCGGTCGCTGGCCAATACGCCCTTGAACTACAACTGCCCAACGGGCGCTGGCTGCAGGTGCAGGCCAAAGAAGACCAAGGCTGGACCAGCCTGTCCCGGGCCGATGTGATGCTCGACTACTTTTGGCGAATCTACCTGGTGCGCATCATCGTGCTGGTGATCATCGCCCTGTTTGCCGTGCGCCTGGCCATTCGGCCATTAAACCAACTGGCTCAGGCCGCCCAGGCGCTGGGCAACGATATTCGCCGCAAACCACTGGAAGTCAAAGGGCCGGTAGAAGTCCGCCGCGCCGCCGAGGCCTTCAACCTGATGCAACAGCGCCTGCTGCACAGCCTGGCCGAGCGCACACGTTTTTTGGCGGCGGTGTCCCATGACCTGCGCTCGCCAATTACCCGCCTGCGCCTGCGTACCGAAATGCTTGATGACGAGCAGCAAAAGCAGCGCTTTCGCAAAGACCTGACCGATATGGAGGGGTTGGTGTCGACCACGCTGGAGTTTGTCAGCAGTGGTGAAATTAACGAAGCCCGGCAGAACATCGACATCAACGCCTTGTTGCAGAGCTTGCAGGCTGACCTGCAAGACATTGGCGAGCACATCACCCTGACAGGCCGCGCCAAACACCCGGTGTCGGGTTATGCCCGCAGCCTCAAGCGGTGTGTGCAAAACCTGCTGGAAAATGCCGTGCGCTACGCCCGTGACGTGCAGGTGATCGTCGATGAGCAACCTGAGCATTTAGTCATTACCGTGCGCGACAGCGGCCCCGGCATTGCGCCTGAGCAACTGACACAAGTGCTGGAGCCCTTTTATCGCCTCGACACCTCACGCAACAGCAGCACCGGCGGCTACGGCCTGGGTTTGAGCATTGCCCAGACCGTAGCAACGGCCCATGGCGGCACGTTGGTGCTGCGTAACCGCCCCGAAGGCGGGCTGGATGCCGTATTGACGTTAAAGATCTGTAGTCGCTGACGAGCGGAGCGAGGCTGCGATCGAGGACGCAGTCGTCGTAAATCCGGGCAATGCGGTGTCTCAGGCATACCGTGTCATGGGATTTTACGGCTGCTGCGCAACCGATCGCAGCCTCGCTTCGCTCCTCAGCGACTACAAGCCACAGACGGCAGGCAGTTGTTCGTGTAACCGAGCAAATTGCTTGCTAATGGACTTCACCAGCGCAGCATCTGCCACCGGGTCCAGCCCCGAGTAAGCTTTGCCGTTGTAAGGGCCGCTGTACGTCAGCACGTCTTCAATGTTCCCCGACGCGTGATACACGCTGCGGATCAACTGGCTTTCCAGGTCTTTGCTGTCGGCGCAATACAGTGCGTAATGCAACGCCAGGGCGCTGCCAAACTCCAGGGCGCTGCTGTCAATGCCGTGCTTACGGGCCAGATCAATGCTGCGAAAAATCCGTTCGTTACGTTGCAGTTTGCGTAACGGATCACGTCCAACGCGGGCACACGGGTCTTTGAACGAGGTGTTGCAGCGTTCCAGAAAGGTTTTCGAAAAATCTGCCACCGCCTCGGCCATCTGCGGGTATTCGGCCACCAGCGCCGGGCCAACCTCTTGGTGAATCAAGCGTTCAGCCAGGGCGCTGACCCGCGCATCACCCATGCCCTGCCCCAATACGTTGTAACCCAGCACACTGGCGTACCAGGCAATGATCGCGTGCGGGCCGTTCCACAGCAGGTTTTTCATGACCTGGGTCTGGCTGATGTCGTCCACGGTTTTGATCTGACGCAAACGCTCCAGCAAATTACTGCTGCGCTCTGCGTACAGCGGCATGTCCGACTCGCTGTTAAACAAGATCAGATGCAACTGGCTGAGGGCGTTGCTCGACTGGGCAAAGGGCCGAAAACGTGCGATCAGACGTTCATACTCCGGCGCAGGCACTTTGGGTGAAGCTTTACGGGGCTCTGGCTGCTCGTCCAGACTGTTCTGGAAAATCTTCGACTTGATGCGCAACTGCCGCACCAGTGCATCGTTGGAAATTTTCGAGACGATACGACTGACCACTGTTTCTGCAAAATGGGTGTTATCAAGAATTTTTTGCGCAATCTCCGGCGACACTAGCTGAGCCAGCTGGGTTTTCACGTGACGCCTTACAAAATCGGCCCCGCCCACCTTGTTCAGCACCGTCAAAATCGTCAGTTCACGCCCGCGTCGCTCATAGCGGCGGATCAATCCCTTGGCAATCACGTGCGCCTGATTGCGAATGGCCGTTTCGGGCAAGCTCAGCCCGATGATTTCCGCCACGTCGTACATGCGGATCACTGCTTCGGCGTCGTCCAGGTCGATCATGGTCAGGTTATCGATGGTCTGGTCGAATGACGTCGCGCCATAGCGCACGCTGTAGCGGCCAAATGCCTGGATGGTGTCGCGCAACATCCGCGAGCGGGTCGCGGCAATGATTTCACACGGCCGGGTATAGCCATCCCAGTGAGAGAAAATCTGCGTCAGATAGCCGCCGCCCATGGCGCCAAAACCATGAATCCCGACGCTGAACTGGTTGAACGCCTGCGGGAAGCTCTCGGTCAGCTCCGGCGTGCCCAGGTCGGGCATGCAGTCGTTCAAGTCAGCCAAGAACTCATGCATGGTCTGGTAGGCCTTGAGAGCCCCGGCCTTGATCTCGGGCGCGGGGGCTTTGATGTCTTCGATCAGAATCGGCTGGCCTTCGGCGCGGATCGCCGAGAGCAAGCCATTTTCGGAGTCTTCGAGCATCAGGCAATGCGGCGCCAGACAATTCAGCGCACTGGCTGCGGTCAGGAAAATCTCTGGATGCGGCTTGCCCTGGGTCACTTCGTCACCGCACACCGTGACATCGAAATACTTCAAGACATTGGCGTTGATCAGGTATTCCTCGGCAATCGCACGCCGACTGGAGGTGGCAACGGCCATGGTCAGGCCGTACTTGCGCAGGCGTTCCAGCACTTCGAGCAAGCCATCCTTGATCGGTACGCCATGGTCACGCACATAGGCCAGTTCCAGCTCATCCGCGCGCTTGCGCACTTGGGCATAGGGGAAGTCTTCGCCATGATTGGCCTTGGCCAACGCTTCGGCCTTTTTCGCGCTCAAGCCTAATGACCCAATAAGCGTTTCTTCGCTCAGCGGCGTGCCGTGAAGCTCAACGGCAGCTTGCTTGAGGGTTTTGAAACGCAGGCGTTCGGTGTCAAACATGGTGCCATCCATATCAAAGATGGCGCTCAAGATTCTCTTGCCCTGGAAATAGATCATGGGGGTGTCGTTCCTTGTACTGCGAGCGCTTGGCCGCCTGTTTCTGGATGGCCAGCAAAGCGCTGATGGAGACCTGAAACCACTGTCCAGTAGACGCAGCAGGTCAACAATGAAAGGTTCAGATAAAAAGCCGGGCAGCCGTACACGCCGTTAAAAACGTGCGGTAAACGCGCCGGTTGGGCGAACGATCAGAAAAAATCAGGCGGAGGGATGTAACAGTGACGCCAGTTGGCACTGCTCCCTGAAAAACAGGGTTTTAGGTGGGGTAATGCGAGGTTTGCCAGGAGGCGAGAGAGACACCCTGTGGTTGCGCGAACACAGCCTTTTAGATGAGGCCCACATTGCGCAATCAGGGTGGCGAAATGTGAGCCGAACTGGCGATGGATACGTGTGCTTCCGTCCATAAGTGGTTGTCATTTCCTGTAAAACTATTGAATACCTTTTTAGCTATAACGCAGGTAAGCGCTCTAAATCAAGGCTCGATTGCAGGAAAATACGCACAACGTGTAGGAGCTGCCGAGGCACGAAGGCTGCGATCTTTGGATTTTCACCCGCAATATCGCAGCCTGCGGCAGCGACTACAAACTGCTTAATCGCTCTATCAGCACCCGATTAAACCCTGCCGGATCTTCCATTTGTGGCGCATGGCCCATACCGGGGAACTCGACCAGTTGCGCGCCCGGAATCAGCTTGGCCGCTTGCTTGCCCAAGACCTTGTAATGCCCGATTCTGGCCTTGACCTCGGGCGGTGCAATATCACTGCCGATGGCTGTGGTGTCGGCATCACCGATCAGCAACAACGTCGGCACTTTCAGGTTGGGCAATTCATAGAACACCGGCTGGGTAAAGATCATGTCGTAGATCAACGCCGAGTTCCACGCCACCCGCTTGTGCCCCGGCCCTTTGTTCAAGCCGGCCAGCATATCGACCCAGCGGTCGTACTCAGGCTTCCACTGCCCTGCATAGTAGGTGTTCTGTTCGTAGGTACGAATCCCTTTGGCATCCAGCTTCAATTCGCGCTCGTACCATTGGTCAACGCTGCGCCATGGCACGCCCAGGGCCTTCCAGTCTTCCAGACCGATGGGGTTGACCAGCACCAGCTTCTCGGTCTGCGGCGCGTACATCAGCGCGTAACGCGTGGCGAGCATACCGCCGGTGGAGTGGCCGATCACATCGGCTTTGTCGATGCCAAGGCTGGCCAGTAAAGCATGGGTGTTGGCTGACAACTGTTGAAAACTGTACTGGTAGTCTGCCGGTTTAGTTGAGCTGCAAAAACCAATCTGGTCCGGCGCCACCACCCGATAACCCGCATCGCTCAAGGCCTTGATACTGTCACCCCAGGTCGCCGCGCAGAAGTTTTTGCCATGCAGCAAAACCGCCGTGTGGCCATTGGCGGTGCCGGTCGGCGCTACATCCATATAGCCCATCTGTAGCGCTTGGCCCTGAGAGTGGAAGGCAAAGTGATGCAGCGGGTACGGGTATTCAAAACCTTGCAGCTCCTCACCGTAGCTTGGCGTCGAGGGTTCGGACGCCGCATTGGCCATTAACGGTAAAGCGCAGGCGACCAACAGACAGGCGGATGAGCGCTTGATAAATGACATAGCAGTTCCTTAAAGGGGCTGGGGCCAGATGCAACGCTGAAAGAAGCAAAGTGCCCTCCTCAACGGCTCTGAAGCGTCACACCGAGCGATTAACACTAGGTTAATGCGTAGCCCGACTTTTCATTCGCGCCATTATGTCAGGCAAGCAAAACGCCTTTATCTGTAAGAAGAAGCGATATCTCCTAGCCTGCAAAGGGCCCGGTCTGGCTGTCTACACCACAGTGCCTTGATAGCTTCGAAGGGACCAAAGGATTGTCCATTTGGCCCTAAGGAGTAGCCTCGCTATGCCCGATTCCTTCCCTCTGCTGCATTCGTTAATCGATCCTCCAGCGCCAACCGCCGAAGGCAGGCTTGACTTCAAACAGACCATGGCAGCGCTCAACCTGCATTCGGTCTTCGACATCATTCGCTTATCCAGAACCGAATTTATCGAGCAGGTGGCCCAACACTGCGATGACGATGCTGGCCAGGCCTATGACAACGCCTGCGGGTACGCCGCACAGTTGGAGTTCCTGCACCGGGAGCAAGCGTCGCTCAGTGATGACCAGACCCGGCACAAACGTAGCGCTGACAGTGAAGCCCAAGTCGGGCCGACCTATGCAGCCTTGTTTAAAGAAAACTGGAGTGCATTTTGCGAGGCATCATCAATCGCTGCACTCGACTCGCCTGTAGCTTACTTGCGGGCCTTGTACCTGTTTGCTGAGCAGGTCGAAAAAACCGGTAAAAACATCGACAAGCGCAATACCCTCGCGATACGACGTCCCACCCTTAAAGACATGGTGATAGACAACTCAAGCGTCTCCAGGCAGCTACCGATGTTGACCATTGTCAATGAAACCTTGACCGGGCTTTTGACAAAACACTTGGCCAATAATTCCGATGTGAAGAATAGTGAATCGGTGAATGAGGCGCAGGCGAATTCCGATGTGAAGAACAGCAAATCGGTGAATGAGGTGCTGGCGATTACGCGCTATCCCTTTAATCTGCCTTTTGACCTAGCGCACCAACAATGCTTGCTGGGCTTGAGCGGTAACAAGCCCGGGGTGGGAGAGCTGAATTATCGATTGAGCCTGAGTTTGCCGCTCGGTCAATTGCCATCAAACGCTTATGGCAAGGTATTCCAAGAGGCCTACGTGGCCCAGCGACTGCTTTCAGAGTTAAGTCCGGGACAACAACTCCTGTTAACCGAGCAGTTTTGGACAGAAAGTAAATCCGCTTTCGATACCCACTATGGCAGCGATGAAAAAGCTCTGAAAAAGCTTGCTCATTTTATGCAGCAAACCGGGCTGACATCGGCACAGATGGATGAACTGCTAGCGAGAGGCAAGTACCTGCCTCGGCCCTCTAAAAATATACTGCCTGCACCGATGGCCAGTCTTTATGGTGCTTACTTCGTCAATGGCACAACAAAAGACGACTCAAGCAAACGGTTAGATCTTCAAACCAATGACAAAGGTGAGGTTGAACTGCTGAACACCACTGCCGAAAAATTTGATCGTCTGCAGCGCATGATCCGCTTGCAGCGCTGGTTAGAAGTATCTTTTACACAACTGGATACCCTGATTATCAGCGCCACGCGTTGTGAAGACAGCTCGAAAGAAACTTTGGCTATTAATGACAACACCCTGCGTGTACTAGGCGTCTACCGCTACTTTAACCGTCGATACGGCCTGCAGGCTGAAGAGTTTTCAGCATTGCTGTACCGCCTGCCTGTCCATGCAGTGGGGAACAGTGATTCGTTGTTCGATCGGGTGTTCAACAGAGGGGCATTAAACGAACAATCCCTGAAACTCGATGACAGCCCTCTGAACCTGAACGCAACAGACATGGCCACACAAACCACCCTGTATCAGATTTGTGCAGCACTTGGCCTTAGCAATACGGATGAGTCACTGGGTTTTGTGGCTAAACGTACCCAACAGATCAGCGGCGATCTCAAAAATGACTTAACAACGCTTTCTGCTTTTTACCGACAAACGCGGATTGCCAGCCTGTTCGGGCTTACCGTTATGGATTGCGCTTATCTCGCTGAGATGCTGGGTGCTGCAAACTTTTCTGAACACTGGATCAAACCCGATTTGCGCTCCTCAGGCTCTAATACGCCGGCGGACTTTCTTGATGTGCTTATGCAAATGGACTGGGCAGTCAATTGGCTGAAGAGTAACGGCAGCAATGTGCAGCAATTGCGCCATCAACTGTTTCTGAATGATAAACCGCAGAGTTCGGCTGTCACCCACCAGTTAGAGCAGCTCAATCAATTAATTGATAACTTCAAGAAAAATATATTCAACCAAGAAGAGATTGATACACTATCTTTGCCCACGCTTAAGAGTAAGGCTAAGACAACGCCAAACCCCACCCCAAAGTTACCGTCCGCATCGCAAACCTGGCGCAGTTTGATTGCCCAACAGTTAGTTCAACACTCCAGCCTGAAATCTCTTAAGCAAGGCATCAAGAATGTCATCTCTAATCACGTAGAGCTCAACACTGACACCCACATCGCCCAACAACAAAAAGATATAACGCTCAAAACACTTGAGCCCCTTCTGGTGTCAGCCTACAAGCGTATTCAGCCAGTAGTCGAGCACATTATGGAGTTGTTCAAGGACACTTCACACCTGCCTGATTCGAGCGATTTGCTAAAGCTGCGGCTAAAGCATGTCGCTCGCCAATTCGTAAACGCACTCGCAAAGCCACGATCAGACTACGAGCTCAAAAACCTGCTGTTAATAATCCCCGATGCAGAAAACACATTGCAGTTGCCTCTGACGCGAGAGGCCTTGCACATGTTTTTACTGAAGCCGCATTGGCTGGACAGCCATAACGGTCCTCATTCTATGCTCAAATTGACCCTTAATACCCTGTATCTGTTCCAGCAATTCAACCACTGCATCAACACCTACGCAGTGACGCAGGACATCCTGTTGAGTTACTTCGCAGTCTCGAATCCCGAACCCGTGAAAAGTGATACGGCCGAACTGGCTCAAAGCTGCAACAAATTACTGGGAGCGATCCTCAATTGGGACCCCAAAGAAATTGAAGGGCTAGTCAATCGCTTGCCAGCCAAGCGAGTGCGTTCAGTGCAGGAACTGGAGTGGCTGATGCGTGGACATGACATCGCCACAATTACCGGACTTTCCAGCAAATTGCTGCTGACAGCCATCCATTTAAACGCGCATATCTCCGATCCTGAATGGCAATTGCTGGGCAAAGCCGTCATCGCGGCGCAAAAACCATAACGTTTTTCTTTCTGAATAACTCAAGGAACGACCATGCCTCAAACTCTCGATCAGCAACTCAATGAAAAATTGCGAGATGCACAACTTGCATTTTATTTAGCCCATGCACTCCCCCAAGACGCAGAACTCAAAACACTGGGATTGACACAAACATTCAAGACAGCCGAAGACCTTTACACCCACTGGTTGCTGGATGTGCTTGTCAGTCAGGCCGTGCCCACCAGTCGAGTGGCTTGCGCCATTGCCAGCCTGCAGCAATATATCAATGGCATTTCACTGGGACTGGAGCCCGGCTATGAATCCGAGGGCATGTCTCCAGCGCAACTTACAACCTGGCAAGACACGCTGCATACCTATTCAATCTGGCATGCCCACCAGCAGTTACGGTATTTCCCCGCTACGTTTTTAAATCCAGAGTTGCGAAATAACAAAACCGATAATTTTCAGCAACTTGAAAACGACATTAATCAAAGTCGAATTCAATCAAGCTCCGTCCTTTCTGCGGTACAAAGTTATCTGGGTCGATTCGAAGATATTGCCAACCTGACCACCCTCAACGGCTACATTGATGGCGACATCACTAACATGGCCAACAGCACCTATTACTTCGTTGGCAAATCAAGAGCAGAGAATACCTATTATTGGCGGTCACTGGACATGGCCAAACGTGCCATAGATCCGCATGCCAATAGCACAAGTGCCTCAAAAAACGACAAACCTGAAGCCTCAGCCTGGTCGGACTGGCAAAAAATCCCCCTGCCCGCATCAGAAAACATCCCGGATCGCAGTGTTCGCCCGGTGTATTTCAACAATCGGCTGTTCATCATTTGGGCCCAAGTGGTAAAACCCACCCCTTCATTCAGTGAGCCCGCCCAGCTTTCCGACTTTAAATATGACGAAGACGAAAAGCAGTACAAAGTCCGCTCCGAATCGTTTCTTAAAACTCGCCTTTCAAAGATCAGCCTGAATTACATATATCAGAAATACGATGGTAGCTGGAGCATGCCACAAGTCTGCATTGATGAGTACAACACACTCAAGGTAAGTGCAGATGGCATTAATGCCGCCACGACTACTATTGCCACGCTGGATTCAAAAACTTACCCGCCTTCTCTATTTCTGGGCTTGCACATTAAAGCCGTCCAGATCGGTACCAACCAAACAATCACAGAGCTGGCTCCAGGTTTTTACCAAGCCGTCAGACTCGACCTGCAGTTCGATATCAAGCCACTGTATTCTGTTGGAACGCTGCAAGACTTTATAGCCTATCCAGAACATAAGAAGCTGGCCGAACAATACAAAACCATTTTTGCAATTCACAACGAATACAACTTCAATTTTCACGCCCCTACCAGCCAATTACTAGAAGCTAAATACACCAACACACCCATAGACATAAACACAACTGCCTGGAACTATGAAGAGACGCAAAACAACATAAAAAACTTTTCAAATGAACACGAGATGCGATTCAACACTACCACCAACTCACTTGAAATTAAGTCCACCGTAGAAAAACACTTTCCAAAACACTTAAAACTCATTATTGAGTCAAGCACTGGCCCGAACAGAATCAGGCTTGAACTGGTGATTACCTTTACCGTAGACGGCCAGCCCAGCACGCGATTAGACTCATCCTCCTCTATTACATTTACGCAACAAACTCTCGCCTCTAGGCATTTACAACAAATCGTCATTACCAACACCAGGAGCCTTGAAGCGTTTTCAGATTTTATCAAGCCACCTCCAAGCGAACACCTGACCAAACTAATGCTTGAAAACAACCAAACAACCATCAACCTGAAAGACTGGACAATAAACACAGATACTTTCAACCATTTTCTCAACCTTAGTTCCGACCCCTACACGATCAGTGTCAAGCTAAAACCCGACAACCAAGAAGACTCATTAAACGACTTATTGTTCGAAGACCTGAGAATCACAGTTTTTACTCGCACTTACAAGCAAATCATCATCATTCCTCTCAAGGTTAATCCGCCTGTTTCGGAAAAAATACTCCGCAAAAACACCCTCATCATTGGCGAGGATGACGAAGCACGTCGCTATCTAAAAGGTACGTCATTTGAACTAAAGCCCGGACAGTCAATTACAACTCAAGTGCAACTCGACGCTAAATCCCTACAAACCTATGCTGTAACTAATGCAGCAAACCCGACCGTTTCAGAGCAGTCAAAAATCACCCTTCTGCATGGCGTCGCTATTCTTGAGGTGGACATCAGGCACTCGCAACCTTACCTATTGGGCTATGCACTCAAGGAAGTGACAGTAATACTGGACACAAAGGCTAAATCCATTATTCCGCGAGCGCCAAAACTCAAGCGAGTTGAATCAAACACCAAGAGCACAATCGAATATATCGACTTCAGCGATTCAATCATTAAATACAGTGATGCCCCGCAACAAAATATTCTGCGTACGTCTATACGTATGAACACCGGTTTTGCCGAAACGCTGACAAAAGCGGCTAATGTCAGCCTTGAAACGCTCTTCTCATTACCTCCCGACTCATGGTTAGAAGCTCAGTTAAAAGATAATGGCCTACTTGAGGCGCTTGACTTTCATGGCGCCCATGGCAAGTACTACTGGGAGCTTTTTTTGTATCTGCCTTGGCTGGTTGCCTATCGCTTGAATATGGAACAGCGCTATGCTGAGGCTCAAAAATGGCTGCATTATCTTTTCAATCCGGGTAGAAAAACTGACCCTAAGGATAATAATTCCGGCGTCTGGCGGCTTAAAGTCCTCACAACACCCATAAGCGAACTCAGTTATGCCCGAGACAACCCTTACGATCCAAATCAAATTGCTTTAAGTGCGCCTGTTCATTTTCGCCAGGCCTTGTACCAGTTGTACCTTGATATTCTGATCAATCGAGGCGATGCCGCTTACCGACAAATGACCGCCGACAGCATGGCAGAAGCCAAGCTTTGGTATGTACGCGCCAAACGTTTGCTCGGGCCACGCCCGGACCTTACAACCATTGATCCATGGACCAGAATCACTCTTGAAAAACTAAGTGCGACAGCGTCCGATGACCTGCGAAAAATGGAAGCGAATGTCAGCCAGAGAGACGTGGCATTAGCGGTTCCAAGTCGTAGCTCCGCTCACGACAATCAGTCCTCACTCACGGCAGACACACCTTATTTTCTCCGACCTTTGAACCCAAGCCTGACTGCACGATGGGACAAAATAGACAGTCGGTTGCATAACTTGCGCCACCATCTCGACCTCGCGGGTAAACCGTTGCAACTCTCCTTGTATGCCACCCCGCTATCACCGCATGCGCTACTGTCAAGAGCGGCTCAAGGAGGCAACAGTCACATCACTGCCTTGCACACACAGCAGATCCAGGCTGGCCATTATCGCTTCCAGGTGATGCATGCGCAGGCCATGCTGGCTGTCGATAACCTGATTCAATTTGGAAACACCTTGCTGTCGCTACTTGAGCGAAAAGAGCAGACAGAACAGATCGCGCAGCAATATGCACAGGCATGGGACCTGAGCGCAGTGGCTGTAGAACAGCAGGCTCAAGCACTGCTCGTTGATGAAAAAAATCAGTTGGCCTTGCGCGCCGGTCGCAGGATCGTCGAAGCCCGCACCAAGTACTTCGAGAAACAATTGCTGGAAGGTGTCAACCCGGGTGAAACCCGGGCCACTCAGGAGTATCAGGAAAGTGCAATGGTGGAGATCGGCGCCTATACCGCCCAGACGGCTGCCGGTTTTGCCATGTTAGTGCCAAATATTTTCGGCACTTCAAATGGTGGCGTGCGATATGAAGGCGCTGCGCACGCACTACAAGCAACACTCCAGGGTGCAGCCCACATAAAACGCTCCAATGCTCTACACCTTGAACGCACCGAGCAATTCAACCGCCGCAACCAAGAGTGGAGTTACGCACTGGAGCAAGCCCAGCTTGAACTCAGTCAGATTGATGCCCAGCTTGAAACCTATACAGAGCAAAGCCGAGTCTCGCACTTACAACTTAGACACACTGAAACGGCGCTGATACAGGCCAAAGCGACTTACGAGACACTCAGCAAACGCTTCTGCAGCGTTCAACTTTATCAGTGGCTCAACAACCAACTGGCGACGTTTTACTTCCAGGCCTATGACATGGCTCATTCACTGTGCCTGGTCGCTCAAGCATGCTGGCAATTTGAGCAGGCAGACTATACCCGGACATTTATTCAGAACACCCTGTGGAACAATCAATATCGGGGCCTGGCGGCGGGTGAGTCGCTTAAGCTCAATCTGCTACAAATGAGCACTGCCTACCTGCAGCACAACCAGCGGACGCTGGAAATCAGTAAGACCATTTCACTGCGCCAACTGCACCGCAAAAACAGCGATGCGACGCTGATTCCAGAGTGGAGCGCACTTAAGACTGATCTGCTGGTCAACGGCACCGTAGACTTTGAACTCACTCAAGCACTGTTTGATGCTGACTATCCGGGGCACTATCTGCGCCGAATCAAAAGCATCAGTGTGTCGCTTCCTGCAACGTTGGGGCCTTATGAGAACATCAAGGCCACCCTGACCCAGACTTACAACAAAATCCAGTTTTCCGAAGCGCCAGACAGCATCAAGGAAAACCTGCATGTACATGAAGAAATAGCCCTCTCTACCGGCCTGAATGACAACGGCCTGTTTACTCTGAATTTCGATCACGATGAGCGCTACTTACCCTTCGAATACACTGGCGCCGTGTCTCGCTGGCAACTGGCATTTCCCAACCCTGAAGATCAGGCCATCCTGCTGGGGTCATTGACCGACATCATTGTGCACGTGCGCTACACCGCAAAAAATTCGGGAGGCAGAGCATGACCGGCCAACCAGGCAATAATGAGGTGCTCACCCCTGCTCTGCCCAAGGGCGGGGGTGCCATCCAGAGCATCGGCACGGGTTGGGGTGCTGTGGGCATGACGGGGCAGGCATCGTTTGACATACCACTGCCGCTGTCACCCGGTCGCGCTTTCGCACCATCACTGAGCCTCAGTTACCGCAGCACGCTCGGCAATAGCCCTTTCGGCATGGGCTGGAGTTTATCGGTCGGGGCTATTGTTCGTAATACGCTCAAGGGCGTGCCGTCCTACACCGAGCAGGATGGCTTTATCAGCGCTGGCGGTGAGGAAATGTACGCCCAGCGCAACGCACAAGGAGCGCTCATCTCCAGCACCGTCAGTGAGTTCAACGGTGTAGAACTCAGCGCGCCACACACTGTGGTGCGTTATTTTCCGCGTATCGAAAGCACTTTTGATCGTATCGAACATTGGTCGACCAGCGCAGACACGTCGGGTTTCTGGTTGGTACAGAGTGGCGATGGAAACATCCATTTTTTTGGCAAAACCCAAGCGGCGCGCTGTGCAGATCCCGATGCGCCCGAGCATGTCGCGCAATGGCTGCTTGAAGAAAGTTTGAGCCCCCACGGCGAACATATTTACTACGACTACAAAAGCGAGACGGCCGCCCAAGACGCCAGCCAACCCCATGACTATCGGGCGCAGCGTTATCTGGTACGTGTTTGCTATGCCAATCTCAAGGCACTGAAGAATCTCGTGCTCTGGAATAGCCATGCTCCGGCAGACATACAGTGGCACTTTGAGCTGGTACTGGACTATGGAGAACGAGCAATAGGGCTGACCGAAAAGCCCACTTACACCGAACAGAATCCCTGGTTACAGCGTCAGGATCCGTTCTTCAATTACACCTACGGCTTTGAGCTCGGCACGCAAAGGTTGTGTCAGCAAATCTTGATGTTCCATTACTTTCCTGACGAGCCGCAGATGGGGCCGGCTCCAGTGCTGGTCCGGCGCCAGGTGTTGCAATACCAGTTCACTGAAACGGGCGGCAACTTATTGCATATCGTGCAAAACCAGGCCTATGACGCATCCGACAGCACGGGTAAATGGCCGCCACTGAGGTTGAGGTACAGCGCCTTTGTGCTGAAAACCGAGCCTGAAAACTACCGGCCTTTCGACGCTTTGCAGGTGCCCCTCAGTCAGACAGGCTATCAGCTAGTGGATTTATACAACGATGGCCTGCCGGGGGTGCTCAGTCGCTCAGACCATAACTGGACTTACCGGGAACCGCTCAGAGCATCGCCGTCCGAGGGCAAGGACGCGGTGAGCTATGGCCCGGCGCAAGTTTTACCTCGTGTGCCTGTTGCGGACTCGAGCCAACCCACCCTGCAAGCACTGAGCGATCTGAACGGTGATGGCCAGCTGGATTGGGTGCTCGCACAGCCCGGCATGAGCGGCTTTTTCACCCTCAATGGCGACAGAAGCTGGTCAGGTTTTACCCCGTTTGCAGCACTGCCCCAAGAGTTTTTCCACCCTGCCGGCCAACTGGCCGACTTGATGGGTAACGGGATCCAGGACCTTGCCCTGATCGGCAGCCAAAGTGTTCGGCTATATATCAATCAGGGCACTGCAGGGTTTACGCCAGCCCAGCAGATAGACCATGAACCCGACGCTGACGCCCTGCCGCAACCGGGTAACTCGGCCACTGAGTTGGTCGCGTTCAGTGATGTACTGGGTAGCGGGCAGCAGCACCTGATCCGTATTCGCCATGACCAGATCACCTGCTGGCCAAACCTGGGACGCGGTCGCTTCGGTAAAAGTTTTGTGTTCGCCAACCTGCCTTTCAGTTACGCGGCGTTCGATCCATCGCGGGTTCTACTGGCTGACCTGGATGGATCCGGAGCGGTCGATCTGTTGTATGTAGAAGCCGATCACGTGCAGATTTTTATGAACCGCTTTGGTAATGGCCTGCAATCGCCGCCCGCCTTTTTAAAGTGGCCGGAAGGCGTGCGTCATGATCGTTTCTGCCAAGTCACTACTGCCGATTTACAGGGCATTGGTTGCTCCAGTCTAGTGTTGACGACGACGCATCCCACACCCCGTCATTGGCGCTATGACTTTGTCAGTCACAAGCCATACTTGCTGACCGGCGCCACCAACAATATGGGGGCGACGGCAACCCTGAGCTATCGCAGTAGCGCTCAGGAATGGCTGGATGAAAAACAAGAACGTCAGTTAGCCAAAAAACCCCTGGTCAGCGGTTTGCCATTCCCGCTGCATCTGGTCAGCCAGCAGCAGCAGCAAGACTTGATCAGCGGTAACCGGATGATCCAGCAGTTCCAGTACCGGGAAGGGTTTTATGACAGTCGGGAACGCTCGTTCCAGGGGTACGGTTTATTGCTCGAAACTGACACGCCCAACCTGCTCGGTGAGCCTTCAGGTACCGAACACAGCGATGCACTGCTGAGAAAATCGTGGTTTCACACCGGCAAACACATTGACATGCCACTCACTGGTTACTACGACAAGGACAAAAATGCCAAGAGCCCAGGTTTAACGTTGCTCAGCCGTCTGGACACCGACAGCCTTCAAGACGCACTGATCACCACTCGCTCGGACTCGATGGTCCGGGAGATGAAAAAGGCCCTCAGCGGCTCGGCGCTGCGCGAGGAGATCTACGCCGCCAACGATCCAGCAGAATCGGCAGTGCCCTACTCCGTCAACCAGCAACGCTACATGGTCCGCATGCTGGAGCCCTCAGGGTGCATGTTGCTGGCGATTGAGTCGATTGCCCGACGCTATGAGCGCGAACCGCTTGATCCGGCCTGCAGCCATACCCTTAACCTGCGTGTAGACGCGTACGGTAGCCTGGAACACGGTGTGGCGATCAATTACGCGCGGCGTAAACTCCCGACCGACACGCCGCCGTTCACCGACACGCATCAGCAAACATGGTGGCGCGATACCCACGATTCAGCGCAACAAGCCTACTACCTGACAGAAGCCCGCGCCCAGGCCATTCACTTGGTCGAGCCTCAATGCTGGCGTCTGGGCTTGCCCTATCGTCAGCGCAGCAATGCATTAGTGTTACCTAAAGGCAAAGGCGCGAACACCCTGGACGACGGACGCATCAGCTACGAGCACTTCATTTCAGACACCGCTGACAGCCCTTTAGGCGTCAATGCCGAGCGCGTGCTGGCGGGCATGTCCGAGCACTATTACTGCCTTGCTCAAAGTTCTACCCCCCTGCCTGCAGGCCAGGCCTCTATTCAGGCGCTGGAGCATCACAGTGAACACACGGAACTGGATGAACAGGCATTGGCCGTGTATGACGACGTACCACGCATGCCCGGAGCCGAACCTTTCGACCTGGAAAAGGCGCTGACCGAGGCCCACTACACCCCGATGACTCCGTTTCTGCCAGATCCAGAGCCAGACCTGTCTGAAAAACCCGCCAAAACCGTGTTATGGGCAATCAAACAAGGCTTTGCGATCTATAGCGGTCTTGCCGATTTTTACCGGGCCAATCGTTTTCGCGCCACAGAAGACCATGGGGTCACTGTGGTTGAACATGACCGCTACCACTGTCTGGTCACCTCGGTTAAAACCCCGGATGGCTGCACAACCCAGGCTAAACATGACTATCGCTGCCTGCTACCAATAAAGATCACCGACCCGCAAAACAACGTGCAAGAGGCCCGCTATAACGCATTTGGTCAGTTGCTGGTCACCAGCTTCTACGGCGAAGAAGACAGCAAGCCCGTGGGGTTTGACCCCTTGGATAACTATGTCCGCCCCAAAGATGACAGCCCGAAAGCCGCCATTGCTGATCCTGGCAAAGCCGTGCAGAAAGCGGCCAGCGCCTTTTTTTATCAGCCCTTCAGTTGGATGAAAAACCGTGAACCCGTGCATGTGGCGGTGCTGCAAGCCGACCGCTACCCCACCAGTACGGACAGTGCTGAGCTGATCATCCGTATCAGCCTGGCGTGCAGCGACGGATTCGGCCGGGTTCTGCAAAACAAACAACTGACCGTGCCTGGGCCTGCTTATCAAATCGACAAGAACGGTGCCCTGACACTGGACAGCAGCGACAAACCAGTAAGCAGTCACAGCGACAAGCGTTGGCGAGTCAGCGGCCGGGTCGAATACAACAACAAAGGTCAGGCAATCCGTCAGTACCAACCGTACTTTGCTGATCAATACCGTTATCTGAATGACGCGTCACTGCGTGCGAACGGCTACTGCGACCAACTGTTCTACGACCCACTGGGGCGCGTGATCAAGACACTGCATGCCAACGGTGATTTCAGTCGCCAGACCTATTGCACCTGGTACACCATCAGCGAAGACGAAAACGATACGTACGAGCCAAATTCAAACAGTTAGGTGAGCTCCCGTCGTACTGGGTGACCCCAGTACGACGTGGCATGCGGCCCGCGTAACAGCGAACTATACCGCTCGGGTCATTAGCGCCGATGTGGATCGCGAAGACCGACTGCCCGGTAAGTACGGCCGCCTGTGTGCTCAAGCATCAACCGTACAGCGCCTCGCCTGGTTGATCCCGGATGACCATGTAAGTCTGCAGACCAGAGTCTGTCAGCATGACGATGCCAGTTAACCGCTGCAAAACGCCCCACTTGCAAATGACCCAGGGTAATACCAATGCTTCGTCCTGCAGCGCCCTCCATTAAATGCGTTATCTGCGACTCGTCAATAATGAAGCGGGGCTCAGACGCTGCGCCCGCTTGCGAAGTGCTTTCACCGGAGGGCTCTGCCTGCTGTCTATTACCCAGTTTTTTTCTGGCCAGTGGAGTAGCCGCTTGAGTTTCAAACTGGCTGACACTGCCCTGAGCGGATGAGGGGCGAGATGCTGGTGGCGCTGAAGTGTTTGCACGCTCCGAATCTCGAAGCTGAATAGTCTTGAAACCTAATTGTCTGATTTCCCTTGGCGTGGGCTCACGTGTGCTTTCCATCACGTTTAGCTGTAGACCTGCCCGAGCAGGCCCAATGTAGGCATAGATATTTTCGTTGGTCGCAGGGCTGAAAGCGATGGCAAGCCCTTCTCCTTGGTATCCCTGACGATGGGTATAGATGAAATTTACCAGCCTGTTTGTCTCTTCTCTGCTCAGCCCCCTGCGCTTTGAAGTTTCCAGAATGACATTAGTGACCAACTGGGCGTATCCCGCCTCCCCTGCCCCCATGGATTGCCATTGTTCTGCTGCGACAGTCGCGCGCCAACGCCTTAAACTCAACGCAACACCCGCCGCCGCGCCGGTCATCGCGCCCTCTCGTGGATAGCCTGCTGCCCAGCCCAATGCATACCCGACAAGGGTCAGAGCGCCTGTAACTACTATTCTTGCCAGAGCACGAGCAAGGGTCAGGTTGGACACCAGCCCCGCCACGTCGGTGAAGGTGATGGGGTTATTGCCGACCATTGCATACAGGTTAAGGCTGTCTACATCGCCTGCGGGGTCGGGGCTGATCCAGCGCATCAGCCAAGGCGCGTAATACCGGTAGCCGTAATAGTAAAGCCCGGTGGCGTCACGTTCTTTGCCGGAGTATCGCACCGTCTTAAACCTGGCCTCGACCTGACTTTTCGCAGCCCACCAGGCTGTACCGCCAAACGGGTAATACCCTTCCTGGCTCAACAAGGCCGCCTGTTCGTCAAGTTCAAGGGTACTGCTGGTCGTAGCGTCCACAAGGCTGAAACGCAGTTGCTCGTCTGCAACACCCGCAGGACGCTTGTGCTCCCATACAAGGGCCCTGATGCGGGTGAGCCCGGCCTCAATCGACAGCACATTCAACGACTCGCCTGTGGCGTCATTACTGTGCAACTCAAGGCCTGGCAAATAGCGCACTTGCTCAATGTGCTGGCGGTTTTTAGCCAAACTTGAGCGCCTCTTGAATACCCGCAGGCCTGCACCATCATAGCCATAGGTTTCGTCGTCACTACCGCCCTGCTCACGAACCACTTGCGTGACCCGCTGCAGTTGGTTGCGTGCATTCCAGCTCATGGCCTGGCCGCGCATGAGCAATTGCTGGTTGCCATTTTGATCAAAACCCTTGAGCGGGTCGGCGTCCGATTCAAGGCCGTTGAGCACGCTGTGATTACTGTGCGCGGCCGTGTTGAGGCGCTGCGTATACCCCTGTCCGCTGGACGGCACGTGCCGCATCTGCACAAGATTGCCGCTCTCGTTGTACTGATAGTGGCGGGTGTAGTTACGCATCAGGCTGTTATCGGTAGAGCCAAACTGCGCCAGGGCCGGTAATGCCGGGCCGATCGCATGTAACGCATTTTCGCGGCCGGTCGCCTTGATCAACTGGGATAACGTGTCGTATTCAAAGCTGGCGGTCGCGTCGATTTTCGTATTGCTGGCCCACGTCGTGGGTTGTGCCGCGTCGCTGATACTGAGCACATTGCCAACGCGGTCATAGGTGTAGGTCAGATCTTGCAAAATGACCGGGGTAGTCCCCGGCTTGCGCGCTATCAGCTTTAACAAACGCCCATCGTGCGGCCTGTACGTGGCTAGCGTCTGCACATTGTTGCCCGCACGCTCTGACTCAACCTGGCCCTGTGCGTTGTAGGTGCGCAAGTCGAACAACACCTTGCGGGTCCCGCTCTTGAACACCAATGAGGCTTTAGTCAGCTCGCCCTCAGGCCCGTATAACGATTGCTGGCGATTACCCTTGGCATCCGTTTGCTCAACAAGATCACCCAACGCATCGTAGCGCCACGCGCTGGTATGACACTCAGTCTCCAGTTGCGCCTTGCGAACATCGAGCTGCGCAGACCAATCAAGCGCTTCCTCTGCCCGTAAAAACAGGCGGCCTTGCTGGGCAATGGCTCCCGATAACGCGTATTGCTCGAATAGCACGCTCCCGGCTGGGTCATCGTGACGAATCAGTCGGCCACACTGGTTGCGCGCTGAATGTTGGGTGTTCATCGCGGCGTACTCCAGCCGCTCGGTACAACGCTCACGCGTGTCATCGTCGGCCTGTTCATACACGGCAACCGGCCTGAGAACAGAGTCAAATTCATAACGCTGCAGTGAGCCACGTGCATCCCAGACCGATAACAACTGACCCGCAATACCGCTCAATGCAATACGCCAACCGGCATCGATACTGTGGCTGCGCAAGACGCGCCCGCTCAAACTGTGCCGAAGGCGCTGATTGGGTTGCACCGCAGGGTCAGTTTCTTGCAGGCGGTGCAGACGTGCATCCCACTGCTGTTGCAACTGGCCGCCGGCGCTAAACGTTTGTCTATGCACGCGCGCTTGGGGCTCATCCTGGGCTCGGGTGCGATGATAAGCCACCGTGCGCAGGGTCAGGCCTCTGGGGTCAAAGGCTGTCAATGACGGTGTGTGCTGATGTAACGAAGACATAAGAAATGACCTGTTTTACACAATAATTCAAAAAGCGTAGTGATCAGGTCATGTGCCAAGGTGGTCGTACAGCCAGCTTTATGTGTCTAAATGATTACGGTCATATTGGCTACTGAGCCACGGCCAAATGCACCGTGTTAAAGCCCTGCTGGCCTACAGCGAGCAATCCTCATTCCGGTAATGCAGCGGACTTTCACCCTGTTTCAATACGAATTTAATTGATAGCTCACTCATAAAACGCGCAGGCTAGAGGGCTTGGACAAGCTTTGTATCATTCTGAATGATATTAACCTTCGCTGGGTTCGATTCGTGCCTCGGCGCGCGCGACAGCATTATCCCGCCCATCTCAATAGATTGGCGGACTCCCCCTCATGGAACAGTCACTGAAACATTTGCGCTTCCCACTCGCGGCCCTGGCGATCGTGGTGATGAGTGCATGCGGTAAAACTCCACAAGCGACTGCTCCTGCACCTGCTGCAAAAGTCAGTGTGGCCAAAGTGCTAGAGCAACCCGTGAACGAGTGGGACGAGTTCACCGGTCGCCTGGAAGCACCCGAAACCGTTGAAATCCGCCCGCGGGTGTCGGGCCAAATTGATCAGGTAGCCTTTACTGAAGGTGCTCTGGTCAAAAAAGGCGATCTGTTGTTCCAGATCGACCCGCGCCCGTTCCAGGCGGCTGTCCGTCAACTTGAAGCCGAACTCCAGCAAGCTCGCGCCAATGCCACCCGCAGTGAAAACGAAGCCCAGCGCGGCGAGCGTCTGCGTCAGAGCAACGCGATTTCCGCTGAACTGGCTGACTCGCGCAGCACCGCCTCCCAAGCTGCGCGCGCTGCCGTCGCTGCTATCCAGGCGCAACTGGATCTGGCCAAACTCAACCTGAGCTTTACCCGCGTCACCTCGCCGATCACTGGCCGTGTCAGCCGTGCCGACATCACCGCAGGCAACATCGTCACGGCGGATGTCACGCCGCTGACCAGCGTGGTGTCGACCGACAAGGTGTATGCCTACTTCGATGCCGACGAGCGTGTATTCCTCAAGTACAACCAGTTGGCACGCGATGGCAAGCGTGGCCAGACCACGCCGGTTTATCTTGGGCTGTCCAACGAAGAGGGCAACCCGCACTTGGGTCAGATGAACTTCGTCGACAACCAGGTCAATCCTAAAACCGGCACCATTCGTGGTCGCGCGGTGTTCGACAACACTGATGGCAGCTTCACCCCGGGCCTGTATGCGCGCCTCAAACTGGTCGGTAGCGGCACCTACGAAGCCGTGCTGATCAATGACGAAGCGGTCGGCACCGACCTGGGCAAGAAGTTCGTATTGGTGATGGACGGTAATAACAACACCACCTACCGGGCCATTGACCTGGGGCCAAAAATCGAAGGCCTGCGCATTGTCCGCAGCGGCCTGAACAAAGACGACACCATCATCGTCAAGGGCCTGCAACGGGTGCGTCCTGGCTCGCCGGTGACCCCTGAAGTCATCCCGATGGCCAACGAACAAACCCTCGCCGCACTGGCGCAACAACGACACGCCCTGGAAGCCAGCAACCTGTTACCTGCAACGCCCGCAACCCCTGCGGCGAAGCTGGCCAGCGTTGCGACTCCTCGCGGTTAAGGGACGACAACTTCGATGAATTTTTCCCAGTTCTTCATTCAACGGCCGATTTTCGCTGCCGTGCTTTCGCTGTTGATTTTGATTGCGGGCGGCATTTCGCTGTTCCAGTTACCGATCAGCGAATACCCGGAGGTCGTACCGCCAACGGTGGTGGTGCGTGCCAACTTCCCGGGTGCCAACCCTAAAGTGATCGGTGAAACCGTGGCGGCGCCATTGGAACAGGCCATCACCGGTGTCGAACACATGTTGTACATGTCTTCGCAATCCACTGCTGACGGCAAACTCACGCTGACCATTACCTTCGCCCTGGGCACTGACCTGGACAACGCGCAGGTGCAGGTGCAAAACCGTGTCACCCGCACCGAACCCAAGCTGCCCGAGGAAGTGACGCGCATCGGTATTACGGTAGACAAAGCATCGCCCGACCTGACCATGGTGGTGCACTTGACCTCACCGGATCAGCGCTACGACATGCTCTACCTGTCCAACTACGCGATCCTCAACATCAAGGATGAACTGGCCCGTCTGGGCGGTGTGGGTGATGTGCAGCTGTTCGGCATGGGCGATTACTCATTGCGTGTGTGGCTTGATCCGAACAAAACCGCTTCGCGCAATCTGACCGCCACTGACGTGGTCAACGCCATTCGCGAACAGAACCGCCAGGTAGCGGCCGGTGCGCTGGGTGCGCCCCCTGCACCCAACGCCACCAGCTTCCAGCTGTCGGTGAACACCCAAGGCCGTCTAGTCACCGAGGAAGAGTTTGAAAACATCATCATTCGCGCAGGCGATGACGGTGAAATCACTCGCCTGAAGGACATTGCCCGGGTTGAATTGGGCTCAAGCCAGTACGCCTTGCGCTCCTTGCTCAATAACCAACCCGCAGTCGCGATCCCGATTTTCCAGCGTCCTGGCTCGAACGCCATCGATATCTCGAACGAAGTTCGCGCAAAGATGGACGAGCTGAAGAAGAGCTTCCCGCAGGGCATGGACTACAGCATCGTGTATGACCCGACGATCTTCGTTCGTGGTTCTATCGAGGCGGTGATTCACACCCTGTTCGAAGCACTGATTCTCGTGGTGCTGGTGGTGATCTTGTTCCTGCAGACCTGGCGCGCCTCGATCATTCCGTTGGCGGCTGTCCCGGTGTCGTTGATCGGTACCTTTGCGGTCATGCACATGTTCGGCTTCTCGCTGAATGCCCTGTCGCTGTTCGGTTTGGTACTGGCCATCGGTATCGTGGTCGACGATGCCATTGTTGTGGTGGAAAACGTCGAGCGAAACATCGAACTTGGGCTCGAACCGGTAGAAGCCACCAAGCGCGCCATGCGCGAAGTGACCGGTCCGATCATCGCCACAGCGCTGGTACTGTGCGCCGTGTTTATTCCGGCTGCGTTTATCTCCGGGCTGACCGGGCAGTTCTATAAACAGTTCGCGCTGACCATTGCCATCTCGACGGTCATCTCGGCCTTCAACTCGCTGACCCTGTCGCCAGCACTGGCAGCAGTGTTGCTTAAAGGCCATCACGCGCCCAAAGACCGTTTCACACGGGTTCTGGACAAGCTATTCGGTGGCTGGTTGTTCCGCCCGTTCAACCGATTCTTTGAGCGTGCCAGCCACGGCTATGTCGGCACTGTCGCCCGGGTTATCCGCAGCAGCGGTATCGCCTTACTGGTGTACGCAGGCCTGATGGTGCTGACCTTCTTTGGTTTCGCCCACACCCCAACCGGTTTCGTGCCGGGGCAAGACAAGCAGTACCTGGTGGCCTTCGCTCAACTGCCGGATGCGGCGAGCCTTGACCGTACCGAAGATGTGATCAAGCGCATGTCCGACTTTGCCCTCAAGGAACCGGGCGTTGCCAACTCCATCGCCTTCCCGGGTCTGTCGATCAACGGTTTCACCAACAGCCCCAACAGCGGCATCGTGTTCGTGGCGCTCAAGGACTTTGACCAACGCAAAGACCCAAGCCAGACGGCTGCGGCCATTGCAGCAACCCTGAACGCCAAGTTCGCTGGCATTGAAGAAGCCTACATTGCGATCTTCCCGCCGCCGCCTGTGCAAGGTTTGGGGACCATTGGCGGTTTCCGTCTGCAAGTCGAAGACCGTGGTGGCCTGGGCTATGAAGCGCTTTATAAAGAAGTACAGAACGTCATCGCCAAAAGCCACAACGTGCCAG
The DNA here is from genome assembly GCF_029959305.1 of Pseudomonas sp. PS01297. Classification (NCBI taxonomy): domain Bacteria; kingdom Pseudomonadati; phylum Pseudomonadota; class Gammaproteobacteria; order Pseudomonadales; family Pseudomonadaceae; genus Pseudomonas; species Pseudomonas sp. PS01297. The sequence continues at coordinate 19,935 of NZ_JASCPQ010000005.1, read as the reverse complement.
AACTGGCCGGCCTGTTCACCAGCTACACCGTGAACGTGCCGCAAGTAGACGCCGCAATCGATCGCGACAAAGCCAAGACCCACGGTGTGGCCGTCAGTGACATCTTCGATACCCTGCAGGTGTACCTGGGTTCGTTGTATGCCAACGACTTCAACCGCTTCGGTCGTACCTATCAGGTCAACGTTCAGGCCGAACAACAGTTCCGCCTCGAACCCGACCAGATCGGTCAGTTGAAAGTGCGTAACAACAAAGGCGAGATGATCCCGCTGGCGACCTTCATCAAGGTCAGCGACACCTCGGGGCCGGACCGCGTGATGCACTACAACGGCTTTATCACTGCCGAAATCAACGGTGCTGCGGCCCCGGGCTACAGCTCGGGCCAGGCTGAAGCGGCCATCGACAAACTGCTTAAGGAGGAACTTCCGAACGGCATGACGTACGAATGGACCGACTTGACCTACCAGCAGATCCTCTCTGGCAACACCGCGCTGTTCGTCTTCCCGCTCTGCGTATTGCTGGCCTTCCTGGTACTGGCGGCTCAATACGAAAGCTGGAGCCTGCCGCTGGCGGTGATCCTGATCGTACCGATGACCTTGCTGTCGGCCATCACCGGGGTGATTGCCTCGGGGGGTGACAACAACATCTTTACCCAGATCGGTTTGATCGTACTGGTGGGACTGGCGTGTAAAAACGCGATTCTGATCGTCGAATTTGCCAAAGACAAACAAGCCGAAGGCCTAAGCCCGCTGGCTGCGGTGCTGGAAGCCTGCCGCCTGCGTCTGCGCCCGATCCTGATGACCTCCATCGCCTTCATCATGGGTGTGGTACCGCTGGTGCTGTCCACGGGTGCAGGTGCTGAAATGCGCCATGCGATGGGTGTTGCAGTGTTCTCCGGGATGCTCGGTGTGACCTTCTTTGGCCTGCTGTTGACGCCTGTGTTCTATGTGTTGATCCGCAACTATGTTGAGCGCAGTGAAGCGCGCAAAGCGGCGCGGCACCTCAAGTTGGAGTCGCAACAATGAGCCTCAAAGTTTTCCTTCCCAGCCTTCTGGTGCTAGCCCTGAGTGCTTGCGCCGTTGGACCGGACTACAAAACCCCGGCCACCGAGCCTGCACAGATCAGCGCCGATAACCTCAAGGGCTTCGACCGGGCGCATTTTCAAGGGATCTGGTGGCAGCAGTTTGACGACCCGACCCTGAACAAGCTGGTCGCTCAGTCGCTGGCAGGCAACCGTGAGTTGCGCGTAGCCTTTGCCCGTCTGCGGGCAGCCCGCGCCATTCGTGATGACGTCAGCACAGAAACCATGCCGACCATCACCAGCCGTGCCAGCAGCGATGTCGGCAAGGGGCAAGTGCCGGGCACTACTGAAAAGCGCGTCAACAGTGAGCGCTACGATTTGGGCCTGGACATGGCCTGGGAAGTCGACCTGTTTGGCCGCATCCAGCGTGAGCTGGAGGCCAGCGATGCCGACGAACAGGCCGCAGCGGCAGACCTGTATCAGTTGCAAGTGACCATGATTGCCGAGCTGGTGGACGCTTACGGCGAACTGCGCGGCGCACAATTGCGTGAACATATCGCCCTGGAGAACCTGAAAAACCAGCAGGACTCCAAGGCCATCACTGTCAGCCTGCGTGATGCCGGCGTCGGTGATGAACTTGACGTGGTGCGCGCCGATGCCCGGCTTGCGGCGGTTGAGGCCAGCGTGCCGCAACTGCAAGCCGAGCAAGTACGTGAGCGCAACCGTATCGCCACGCTGTTGGGTGAGCGCCCTGAAAACCTCAGCGTTGATCTGAGCCCGGCGCAACTGCCTGCCATCGCCAAGGCCTTGAACATCGGTAACCCCGGCGACTTGCTGCAACGTCGCCCGGACATCATGAGCGCCGAACGCAAGCTGGCAGCCGCTACGGCCCGGATTGGCGTGGCCAAGGCGGATTTGTTCCCGCGCGTCAGCCTCAGCGGCTTCCTGGGCTTTACCGCCGGGCGTGGCTCGCAGATTGGTTCGGCGGCTGCCAATGCTTGGGCTTTAGGCCCGAGCATTACCTGGCCGGCGTTTAACCTGGGCAGCGTGCGGGCACGTTTGCGTGGCGCCAACGCAGAGGCCGATGGCGCGCTGGCCAACTACGAGCAGCAAGTATTGCTGGCCCTGGAAGAGTCTGAGAACGCGTTCAGTGACTACAGCAAACGCCAGCAGCGCTTGGTTTCGTTGATTCGCCAAAGCGAAGCCAGCCGCACCGCCGCTGACCTGGCAGCGATTCGCTACCGCGAAGGCACAGTGGATTTTCTGGTCTTGCTGGACGCCCAGCGTGAGCGCCTGGCGGCAGAAGACAGCCAGGCCCAGGCAGAAGTGGATCAGTTTCGCGGTGTAGTGGCGATCTACAAAGCCTTGGGCGGTGGCTGGCAAGCCGAGACTGTCGCTAGCGTGCAGTGAAGTAAAGAGCTCCTTTGGTTGGCCGCAACCAACCAATTTTTAGCCCCGCGCTCTTTCGGTCGCGGGGCTTTTTTTTGCCCTATGTGCGCACTGAACACTGTGTAGCCGCTGCCGCAGGCTGCGATGGGTTGCGCAGCGACCCTGCTTTTAAATCTAAAGCGAAGCTCCTGCGGACCTTATCGCAGCCTGCGGCAGCGGCTACAGGTTTCTAGTCAATTGCTCTTCTGGTTTGACTCAAGCCCTCTACTGTCCCAATCTTGCACTTCATACGCACGACTGTTACTGGATTTTGCATGTCTCAGCCTCGCCGTTACCTGGTTGTAAGCCTTCTGTCTGCTCTGATCGCAGTGGGCCTTTGGTATTGGATGCGCCCTGCTCCGGGCACCGCGCCGTCAAACACGATCAATCACAGCTATTCGTCCGCTCTGGAACAAGCCCATAACGGGCAGCCGGGGGCCGCCAGGGTGCTGTATCAGCAACTGGCACGCACTGATCTTTCCGATATTCGCCGCGCCAGCCTGCATGCCGAGCTGCCTAACTACCCGAGCCCGCAAGCCCTGAAGCTGGCCGATGCAGACTTGCAAAACTCGTCACCGCTAGTGCGTAAGGCGGCGATACAAAGTATTGCAGGGTTGGTGCCCAATGCTCAGCGCACACTGCTGCTCGGCCCGCTGCTGGATGACCCCGAGCAAAGCGTTCGCTTTGCCGCCGCCAGCGCCCTGCTGGGCTTGTCTCCTGATGAGCAAGGACTGTATTTCGGCCCGCTGCAGCAAGTCATCGACGAGTACGAGCGCACGCTCAAGACACAACCCGACGACCCGCAAGCCCAAGGCCAGCTCGCACGTTTGTATTTGCATGAAGGGCAACTGGACGAGGCGCAGGCAGCACTGGAGAAATTCCTGGCGCTGGACCCGGAGAATCTTAAGGCCGTGGTGGCGCAAATTGATCTGCTGGATAAACGCGGCAAAACCGATCAGGCCCGTGAACTGTTGGCCAATCAGCTGAAAGCCCACCCCGATTCGGCGTACCTGCAACACGCACTGGGGATTTGGTTACTCAATCACGGGCAAACCGAATACGCGTTGCTGGGTCTGGCCAAAGCCGTTGAACTGGAGCCAGACAACAGCGAGTACCGCTATAAGCTCGCTATTGCCTTGCATGAGCTGGAGCAACTGGAACCGGCGCAGCGTCAGTTGGAAGAGTTACTGCAACGCCAGCCCGCCAATCGCAAGGCGCGTCTGTTGTTGATTCGCTACTGGAAAGAGGCCGGTCAACTACAGAATGTACAGGTGCTGCTGGCGCAACTGGAGCAGCTAAACCCTGATGATCCAGCGCTGCAACAAGGGTTGTAGGCGCGCAAGCTGCAAGCGATCAGGCGAGCAGTTTCTGTATTTGTGCTTGTAAGGTATCGAGGTCGAAGGGCTTGGCCAAAATCGGGGCTGTGAGGGTGATCGGGCTGCCGGTGTCGCGGATTTCGGCCGGGTAACCGCTGATAAAAATCACCTTCAGGTCCGGTCGCAGCTTCACGGCAGGCTCGGCAATCTGCACGCCTGATATCCCGCCCGGCAAACGGAAGTCCGTCACCATAAGGTCCAGGTGCGGTTTGGTGGCTAAAATCGCAAAGGCCTGCTCGCCGTTTTCGGCCTGCAATACCCGATAGCCTTCGCCTGACAGGTAAGCACTGAGGATCATCAGGATCGATGGATCGTCCTCGACAATCAAAACAACATCTTGCGCATCTTCACTCATGGGAAACCTTAATCCGAACGTTGCTGCCATTACGACCGCAGCCATGGCCATAGGTTGCGGCCAATTTATGTCTTTTGTACCAGCGGCAGGCAGACTTTGAACAAAGCCCCCTCTCCTAACTCGCTATGTACTTCTATTTTGCCACTATGGGCCGCGACAATCTGTTCCGAAATAAATAAACCCAACCCCAGGCCCGAAACAACATGGCTGCCCGATACCCGTTCAAACTGCTGGAAAATCCGCTGCTGATTCTCCTGGCTAATGCCAATACCCTGATCACGTACTTGCACCACGGCATACCCCTCTTCGCTGTACACCGCCACATCAATTGGCTTCTGTGCACCATAACGCAGGGCGTTGGTGAGCAAGTTGGAAATCACCTGCTCGATTCTGAATTCATCCCACTGCCCCACCACCGGCTGCGCCGCACTGACGCTGATGCTTGCTTGCGCTGCACTGATCTGGGGCGAAAATACCTCAAGCAAATTGGCAACCAGCTGCGAAAGATCGAATTCCGACGGCCTGATTGACAGCTTGCCGGTGCGAATGCGTGACACATCCAGCATGTCTTCAATCAGCCGGATCAGGCTTTGGATCTGTCGCTCGTCGCGGTCAACCATGGCCTCCAGCTTGTCTTTGGTGAACGCCGCCGTGTTGTCCCGCGCCAGGTGCATCTTGCGCAGTTGGGTTTCGAGGATCAGCCCGTTCAGCGGCGTGCGGACCTCATGCGAGACAATCGACATAAAGTCGTCCCGCATGCGCACCGCATGCTCCAGTTCAACCTGTGTCTGTTGTAACTGCGCAAGCAGCACTTCTTGCTCGCGGCGGCTTCGCTCCAGCGCTTCGACCTGTCGTTGCACGGCTTTACTCTGCCGGTACAGGTCGACAAATACGTTGACCTTGCTTTTAACCGCGTGAATGTCCAAAGGCTTATGCAAGAAGTCGACCGCCCCGCTCTCATACCCTTTGAACGCGTAGTTCATCTCCCGGCCGGCGGCACTGACGAAGACTATCGGAATATTTTTGGTGCGGTCGGTGCCGCGCATCATCTCGGCCAATTCAAAGCCGTTCATGCCCGGCATCTGCACGTCCAGAATCGCCATTGCAAACTCATGTTGCAGCAACAACGAAAGCGCCTCGTCCGCAGACAAGGCTTTATAGACGATTCGGTCATCGCGTTTGATCAAGGCTTCCAGCGCCAACAGATTCTCTGGCAAATCGTCGACGATCAGCAGCTTGGCTTGAATATCACTTAGTGGCATTCGATTCGTTCCAGCTCAACAAGCAAACGGGCAATACCCTTCAAACTCAGGATGCGGTCCGGTTGGCAACGCTCCAGCGCCGCAAGCGGCATGGTGGGTACCCAGGCTTCTTCAGGGTCCTGAATGACCGTCAGGCCGCCCAGTTGTTTGACCGTGTACAGTCCCTGCGCACCATCCTGATTGGCGCCCGTGAGTAATATCGCAGCCAGGGTGTCTTGGTACACATCGGCTGCGGATTCAAAAAGGTAATCAATCGAGGGGCGTGAATAATGCACCCGCTCTTCTCGACTCAATGAAAAACTGTGATCGTACTCCACCGACACGTGATAACCCGGTGCCGCGAAATACAACGTGCCCGGCGTAATCGGCTCTTTATCCTCTACTTCCTTGACCGGTATATCCAAACGTCGGTCAAACACAGAGGCCAACTGGCTGCGTCGCTCGTCGGGCATGTGCAGGACAACGATGATCGGTAGCCGGAAACCGGGCTTCAAATCAGCAAAAATCGCCAGCAACGCCTCAACGCCCCCTGCAGAAGCCCCAACAACAATGGCCTGAACAGGGCGCAGTCCGGCGATTGCGATGTCTTGGACTGTCATAGCTTTCGATAGATCCGTTCTTGCTTGAGCAAAGGCGAAAATTGTTTGCTGTAATCAGAAAAATCCAGGGTTTCTTTGCTACCCAGCATCAAAAAGCCCCGATGACAGAGCGACTCCGCGAACAAACCAAACGCTCTGTTTTGGAGATTTTTATTGAAATAAATCAGTACGTTACGACACGAAATTAAATTAGTTTCTGAGAATACACTGTCTGTCGCCAGACTGTGATCAGCAAAGGTCACGTTTTCACGCAGGCTCTTGTCGAAAATCGCGTAGTCATAAGCCGCCGTGTAGTAATCGGCAAATGAGCGCTGCCCCCCGGCCTTTTGGTAGTTGTGGGTGTAGGCACGAACGTTTTCCAGCGAAAAGATCCCTTGCTTGGCTTTTTCAAGCGAGCGCGGGTTGATGTCAGTGGCATAGATGATGGTGCGATCGAGCAGCCCTTCCTCGCGCAGCAAGATCGCCATCGAGTACACCTCTTCGCCGGTACTGCACCCCGCGATCCAGATTTTCAGTGACGGATAAGTCTTGAGAATCGGCACCACTTCCTGGCGAATGGCCAGGAAGTGCTCAGGGTCACGAAACATCTCACTCACCGGAATCGTCAGCAGTTGCAGCAACTGCATGAACACTGCCGGGTCATGCAGCACCCGCTCCTGCAAGGCCGAGATGGTCTTGCAGTCAAACTGGCGTACTGCATGCAGCACCCGGCGCTTGATCGATGCGCCGGAGTAATCTCGAAAGTCATAGCTGTACTTGAGGTAGATCGCCTCAATCAGCAGCCGTATCTCGATGTCGGTGTTTCGTAGCACTTAGAGTCGTTCCATTTTCGGTAGCCAGACCCGGATCAACGAAAACAGTCGATCCAGATCAATCGGTTTAGCCAGGTAATCGTTGGAACCCGCTTGCAGGCAGCGTTCCTGATCGTCCTTCATCGCCTTGGCCGTGACTGCAATGATCGGCAGCTTGCGCCAGCGCGGGTTCTTGCGAATTTCAATGGTGGCCTCATAGCCATCCATCTCCGGCATCATCACGTCCATCAGCACCAGATCGATGTCTTCGACCTCATTCAAACGCTCGATCGCCTCGCGGCCATTTCGGCCGATGACGACGATTGCGCCCTTGTGCTCCAGCGCGCTGGTGAGGGCGAAAATGTTTCGCACGTCGTCGTCAACCAGCAAGATCTTGCGCCCTTCGAACACTTTGTCGCGGCTGCGTGCCGTTTTGAGCATCGTTTGACGCTCATGGGACAACTGAGATTCAACTTTGTGCAGAAATAATGTCACTTCGTCCAGCAAACGCTCTGGCGAACGAGCGCCCTTGATGATGATCGAACGTGAGTATTTGCGCAGTTCGACCTCTTCATCGCGGGTCAGGTTGCGCCCGGTGTAGACAATGACGGGCGGGAACGAGCAAATGTCTTCGGTAGACATGCGCTTGAGCAGGTCGTTGCCCAGCATGTCCGGAAGCTTGAGGTCGATGATCATGCAGTCGTAGATGTTACTGCGCAGCAAATCTAGCGCCTCTTGAGCAAAGCCAACAGCGGTGATTTCAATGTCATCGTCGCCGATCAGGCGGGAAATACTGTCGCGTTGCAGGTCATCGTCTTCGACCAGCAATATCCGTTTGACCTTCTGCGTGAGCTTGGCTTCAAGGCGGGCGAAGACATCCTTGAGTTCCTCGCGGGTGGTCGGTTTGACCGCGTAGCCAACGGCGCCCATGTGCATCGCGGCTTCGACCCGGTCTTCGACAGAGATCACGTGCACCGGGATGTGCCGGGTGGCGGCCAGGGCTTTCAAGCGCTGCAATACGGTCAGCCCGGAGTGATCGGGCAAGCGCATGTCGAGCAGAATGGCGTCGGGAATAAACTGCGCCGCCAGGCTGAAGCCTTCGTCAGCACCGTGGGCGACCAGGCAGCGATAGCCCAGTTCGTGGGCCAGATCGTAGAGGATGTGCGCAAAGTTAGGCTCATCTTCAATCACCAGAATGCAGCGCGTACTGAATGGTGCTTGTTCGCGATCGTCCATGAAGCGCGGGATATTCAGCGGCACATCCGGCGCCTGTATCGACAACGCCTTGGCAGGCAATGTCTGTGGCACGCGCGGGGCATTGACGGGAGCCTCTACGGGCAGTTCGGCGTCTTCGACGAACTGTACGGGCATGATCAAGGTGAAGACGCTGCCCTGCCCCGGCTCGCTGCTGACACTGATAGAGCCGCCAAGCAAGGTTGCCAGATCACGCGAGATCGACAAGCCGAGGCCGGTGCCACCATATCGGCGGTTAGTGGTGCCATCTGCCTGACGGAACGCTTCGAAAATGCTCTCTTGCTGCTCGGCCGCAATGCCGATGCCGGAGTCTTCGACAGCAAATGCAATGGTATTGCCCGAATGACGCGACACCGTCAGGCTGACCTGGCCTTTTTCAGTGAACTTGACCGCGTTGGACAGCAGGTTCTTGAGAATTTGCTCCAGACGCTGGCTGTCTGTGTAAATCAACGCGGGGGTGCCGGGCTGCAAGTTGACACTTAACTCCAGCGACTTGTCGCTGGCCAGCGGCTGGAACACGCCGCGTATGCCATCGAGCATCCGCGCCACGCTGGTGTTTTCGGGGCGCACCTCGAGCTTGCCGGCTTCGACCTTGGATATATCCAGAATATCGTTGATCAGATTGAGCAAATCGTTGCCTGCCGAGTAGATCGACTCGGCAAATTTGACTTGCTCACCCGTGAGGTTCTGCTGCGGGTTTTCGGACAACAGTTTGGCCAGAATCAACGAGCTGTTAAGCGGTGTGCGCAGCTCGTGGGACATGTTGGCGAGGAATTCCGACTTGTACTTGCTCGATCGCATCAACTCATCGGCACGCTCTTCGAGTTGCTCCTGAGCCTGATTCAGCTCGGTATTCTTGCGGTCCATGGCATCACGCTGTTCTGCCAGGGCTTCGTTGGTCTGTTCGAGCTCTGCTTGCTGTGCCTCAAGGCTGGTCTGCGACTCTTTAAGAATGCGCGACTGCTCTTCCAGCTCTTCGTTGGCGGTCTTGAGCTCTTCTTGCTGCACCTGCAGTTCTTCATTGAGCTGCTGGGTCTCAGCCAGCACTTCTTGCAGGCGCTGACGGTAACGCGCGGCCTCAATCGAGGTGCCGATGTTGTCTGCGATCAAATCGAACAGTTCAATGTCACGGTCATCCAGCGGGCGAAGAAAGCCCAGCTCAATCACCCCGTTAACCCGATCATCGTCGCTGGTCGGCACCACCAGCACACTGCGAGGCGCACCCTCGCCCAGCCCGGAGCTGACTTTGAAGCAGTAGTCCGACGGCACATCGTCCAGACGGATCAACTGATCCTGGAACGCGGCTTGCCCGACAATCCCTTCGTCATTGTGAATCACCTCGTTGCGCGCTTCTTGCTCACGAGAGAATCCATAGCTGGCGATGCGGCGCAAGCCGCCGTGATCTTCACGCACATACACTGCGGCAACGACCGTGCCCAGGTACTGCGCGCAGAACTGCAGGATATTGCGGCCCAGCATGTTCAGCGTGAGGCGGCCAAGCACCTGCTCGGCCAGTTCGGTCTGCCCGTTACGCAGCCAGGCTTGTCGTTCAAGACGCTCAGCAGCCTTAACCTGCAACTCGAAGTTGTTTTGGTAACTCTCTGAAAGATTGAGTAAATCTCTTCGGCCGACATATGCCAAAAAGCCGCTCAGGCCCAACACGAACAGCAAATAAAGCCCGACGCAGACGAAGGTAGTCGTACTGGCTTCGTTATTGCGAGCCACCCTCAACTGTTGCTCCAGCTGGATGAAATCGTCATATTCCTGACGGATCTGGTCAGTCAGGCTTTTGCCCCTGCCAGACTGCACCGCTGCACGATAATCGCCACTCTGACGGCGCAAATCGACCATGGACTGGGCATAAGAGGCCCATTCGTTCTGCAGCGCCGCGATGCGCTTGAGACGATCAACTTGCTGGGGGTTATCACTGACCAGTTCTTGCAACCCCTGGATCTGCGCAAGTACTTGCGGTTTGGCCACCGCGTAAGGGTCAAGAAAATGCTCATCGCCGGTAATCAGAAACCCGCGCATGCCGGTTTCCAGATCAACTGTCAGCCTGATCGCTTCATTAGTGTTGCTGATGACACGATCGCTGTGCTCGACCCATTTAAGGACTGACAGCAAATAGCTGATCATCACCACGAACAGCACTGCACTCATCACACCGACTGCCAAAGGCAAACCAACGTTACGACTCAACAGTTTGCGAAAACTTTGCTCGTCAATGGATGCAGGTGAGTTCATTTGTCTGGCCTGTGGACGTAAAAATTAGTGAGAGTTTGAAGGAATACCGCGAAATAGTTCAGCTTTCTTGCACCTTAGTAGGATTTTTCTTACAAAAAACCGTACTTTGCTGGTGCTCAAGGCTATTCTTACCGGCCAGATGCCAGTGTGAAGGGTCCTGGATTTAAATTTTTATCGAGATCATGAATATGTCCGCAACGCCCTCCACCATTCTTGTAGTCGAAGACGACGCCATTGTTCGTATGCTGATCGTTGACGTGCTTGAAGAGTTGGAGTTCAACGTGCTTGAAGCCGATGGCAGCGAGTGCGCAATGGCGTTTCTTGAAGACAAAGGCCAGCGCATTGACTTGATGATGACCGATGTCGGGCTACCCGGCATGGACGGCCATGCACTGGCTTGCAAAGCCCGTGAACTGTACCAGCAACTGCCGATTCTGTTTGCCAGCGGCTACGCCGAGACCCTCACTGTGCCTGAGGGTATGGCCGTCATTGGCAAGCCCTTCTCTATTGATCAGTTACGCGTCAAGGTAAAGAGCATGTTGGTCCAGACGCAAAGTTGACAGGCTAAACGCACCTCAACAACACTGCGCACCTCGTTTTGGCTCTGGAACAGTGATGCCGCCTGCCACACACACCGCTTGCGCGATTATTGGCCTGGGATGCCGCCAGGGGTGCACTTGCGAGGATTTATTGGCATTGGTTGAGCAATCTCTCGACAAGACCGGGCTCACATTAAGCGCTGTTCAGGGCATTGCCAGCATCGACCTCAAGCGAGAAGAACCGGGTCTTATCGAACTCTGCAGGCGGCTGAACCTGCCTTTTAATGTGTTCAGCGCCGATCAGCTTGCCCCCTATGCCCCACAGCTCAGCCAGCGCTCCAAGGTTATTTTCGAACAAACCGGGTGCTGGGGTGTAGCCGAAAGTGCCGCGTTGGCACTGGCCGAACAGCTGGGTGGCGCAGGCGCAACACTGCTTGTGACACGCCAGGCGTCCTCAGTGGCAACCTTTGCATTGGCCTGCACAGGGCAAATAACGCGATAATCCCCCGCCTCACTATGAGCGTTCTTCACGAGCGGCTCTAATTCGACCTTTTCAGAGACTGCCATGACTGTTTACTTCATCGGTGCCGGGCCCGGCGACCCAGAGCTGATTACCGTCAAAGGCCAGCGTTTGATCCGTACCTGCCCGGTGATTATTTATGCCGGCTCACTGGTGCCCACGGCCGTACTGGACGGTAATCGCGCCGAGCAGATTATCAACAGCGCTGAACTGCACCTTGAGCAAATCATCGAGCTGATTAAAGGCGCCGACGCCAAAGGTCAGGACGTGGCCCGTGTGCACTCGGGTGATCCGAGCCTGTATGGCGCCATTGGCGAACAAATTCGCTGCCTGCGTGAGTTGGGCATCGCCTTTGAAATCATTCCGGGCGTGACTGCTACCGCAGCGTGCGCGGCCATTCTAGGCGCTGAGCTGACGCTGCCAGACATCTCGCAAACCGTGATTCTGACCCGTTACGCGGAAAAAACCGTAATGCCGCCTGGAGAAGAACTCGCCAGCCTGGCGCAGCACGGCGCGACCATGGCGATTCACTTGGGGGTTAAAAACCTTGAAAGCATCGTTCGCGAACTGCAACCGCATTACGGCAGCGACTGCCCGATAGCAGTGATTCACCGCGCCAGTTGGCCGGACCAGGATTGGGTACAAGGCACCCTTGAAGACATTCAGGCCAAAGTACAGGCCAAGGGATTCAGGCGCACTGCGTTGATTTTGGTCGGCAGGGTACTGGCCAGTGACAGTTTTGCCGAGTCCTCGCTGTACCGGGCCGGGCATGCGCATTTGTATCGACCTTGAGGGTTAACTACGCCCCCCGGACGTAGCCTCGCCAAGCTCGACAACTGCTACGGGTTTTGTAAGCGCCACACAACTGTAGGAGCTGCCGCCCCGTCTTCGACGCCGCGCTGTCGCGCAGCAAACAGGACAGCGAGTATCTTCAGCATCCCCCAATCGGTTCCCTCTCCTTCGGGAGAGGGCTAGGGTGAGGGGGCTCTTGACTTGAGTACATATCCGTTACTGCGGCAACGGCCACTTAGGGTTCCGGCCTTACGCCGCGTCACTTTGCAAAAGCGGCAAAGTAACCAAAACGCTTTTGCCCCTACCCCTCGGTGCCTCGCTTTGGCTCGGCATGCCCTCACCACAGGCCTTGCTCCGTGGGCCCGCCGCGATCGGCCATCCCTGGCCGTGTCGCGGCTAACCCGGCGTCCTGCCGGGTTACCCACTGCGCAAAACCTGCGTTCGGCCAGCGTGGTTTAATGGGGCCTTTAAGATCAAGATCAAAAGATCGCGAGCAAGCTCGCTCCTTCAAAGCCTTTAAAATCAATCGCTTATTTTATGTTTGATAAGAGGGGCCGCCCCGTCTTCGACGCCGCGCTGTCGCGCAGAGAACATACCGATAAGTCGCCAGTAATTTATCTTTTAAATCAACAAGATAAATTTTGTTCTATAGGAGCGAGCTTGAACTCGCGATCTTTTGATCTTGAAAGATCGCGAGGCAAGCTCGCTCCTACAAATACAAGGCATAAAAAAACGGTGCTCACGGGGCACCGTTTTTTTTATTCACGTCGCAGCGAACACCCTGTTACTGATCACTCAGTAGTAGGCGTTTTCTTTCTGCGAGTGGTCGGTCACGTCACGTACACCCTTGAGTTCGGGCACACGCTCAAGCAAGGTGCGCTCAATGCCTTCGCGCAGGGTTACGTCTGCCTGGCCGCAGCCCTGGCAGCCACCGCCGAACTTGAGCACGGCAATTCCGTCTTCAACCACTTCGATCAGGCTGACCTGACCACCGTGGCTCGCCAAACCGGGATTGATCTCGGTTTGCAGGTAGTAGTTGATACGCTCGTTGATCGGGCTATCAGCGCTAACCATTGGTACTTTGGCGTTCGGCGCCTTGATGGTCAGTTGGCCACCCATGCGGTCTGTGGCGTAATCCACCACCGCATCTTCGAGGAACGCTTCGCTGAACGAATCGATCCAGGCCGTGAAACTCTTAAGGCCAATGGCAGTATCTTCAGGCTTCACTTCATTGGGCTTGCAGTAGGCTATGCAGGTTTCGGCGTACTGGGTGCCCGGCTGGGTGATAAAGACGCGGATGCCGATACCCGGGGTGTTCTGCTTGGACAGCAGATCAGCCAGGTAATCGTGGGCGGCGTCGGTAATCGTTATGGCGCTCATGGAATCTCCTCGCAGACATGGGGGGCAGTTTACGCCAATCGGCGCGCCTGACAAAGTCCTAGTGTTTTTGTCAGGCAATCTGCCCTCTCTTGTTAAATTATTACCGGCCGCATTACAGGTTTTCGTAGCGATTCATGTCCAAAACACCCGCTTCAACCGGATCGGTCTCATTGATGTACTCACCAATATCATGGAAGTACTGCCAAAACTGAGGGTTGCTGCGGCGAACGCCCCACCGCTCGACGATAGCCTCGAAGCTTTTCTGATCTTTGGATTGCTCCATCGCTTCGACAAACGCCTCAACATCAGCGGCCGGAATGTTGAACATGAAGTTCGGGTAACTGCTGAGCACGCCCGGAAAAATAGTTAACGTGTCCAGCCCGGGTTGCAGGCGGTAGGCCTCGCCGAGCATAAAGGCCACGTTGCTGTGGGCACGGTTGCGCAACATGCTGTACATCTCGCGGTCACCGTTGTTGCCTTCAATGCGCAGCATGGTCGCTTCTGGCAATTGATTGATGACCGCCAGCCCCGCTGCCGGACGCGCAGTCAGACGGCTGAGTGATTGCTCGGCGAACTGGAACTCCTGTGCAATATCAGGTCGCGAGCAATAAGCGCCGGTGCAACGGTTGATCGGATCCGGGTTGGCATTCAACGTGCCGGCGCGATCAATCAATTTGAGGGCAAAGTCACGTTTGGGGTCAACCGGGTCGAGGACCATCCCGGTAGGCGTGCTGGTGTCGATTTTTTCGTAATCCAGCCACATCTTGATCTTGCCGCTGTTCTGGTACCAGTCACTGAGGATGCTGGCGCGCGAGTCTGCCGGCATCAGGCGCAAAAAGTTGGCCTCAGCGCCGTTACGGATCAAGTCAAAGTACAAACGCGTCTGCGCCTGGTGCGAAACGTTGCCGAACACATCGAAATTGACCGCCAATTGATAGTAGGTGCGCTCGAGCAACGGGAAGTCGAACAACCACAGTGTCTGCGGCACTTCACCGATCAAGCCCTTGGTGACACTGGCGCTGTCAAAGTGACGGAAGATCGTCAGCAACGCATTGTCATTGCCCGCCCACAGGGTTGCCCAGCTGGGAGGCGGCATGTCGGCGTATGCATCTTGACGCAGCTTTACGTATTCATTGCGCTTGTCACGGAAGCTGTGCCACAGCGAGAGGACACTGCCGACGTCATCGTTCTGCCCCGGCATCGCCAACAACGGCGTTGCTTCGCCACGATAAGCGGCATCCGTGATATAGCGGTCATGGGCAGGTTCCTGGAACAGCGCCCAGAAGTTGTCCCGGATCACGTCCGTGGCAATTTGCCCGCGGCACACCGGCCCGCGAATAAAGGTGCGTACAAAATACTCGGCGTTATCGAGCATGAACTGATAACGCGCCACGGCCGGGATCGCTTCAAAGGTTTCAAACGGGTTGGCGCGGCTGCGCGGCCCGTAACCCGGCAGCGAAGTGGCATGCCAGTCGCCGCTATAAAACAGCTGCTTGACCCGCTCAAGTTTTTGCTTGCCCATCGGGTAAGTGATGTGGGTTTTGTGCACGATCACGCCTTGTACCGGCATTAACCGGTAATAGAACGTGGTGCCCGGATCATCATTTGGACGGCGGGTGGCGATCAGGTCAATCGGTTGGCCGCTCGGCGTGCGCGAACGCACCCACTGGAAGAAATGCCCTGGCACGCCGTTGTCAAAATACGTATGGGCGAGGAACAAGTGTTCGAACAGCCAGCGCCCGACCAACGCCTCTGTTGAGCCCGGACGATTGAGCAGCGCTTCCCATTCGGCAATCTGCGCCGCTTCACCTGCGCTTGGCTTGATAGCGTGCTGGTCAACCGGTGCGCCTTGCTTGAGCCAGGTCTGCACGGTTTGGTATTGCTTGTCGGTGAGGCCGGTGACGGCCAGGGGCATGCCTTCTTTAGGGTGTTTTTGGGCGTAGGCATCGAACTCGCCCGGCGCGGGGCATGAGTTATCTCGGTTCAGCCCAAGGACGATTTCTTCTGGCAACTTGGCATTGGGCGTCAGCGGGGTGTTATGGCCCAGCTCAAGCATCCGCTCCATCAAGGCCGCTTGCGCGCCTTGCGCATCGAGCACCGAGTAAAAACCTTTGCGGCGCCACTCATCCGGGCCGCTGGCATCGTAGAAAATCCGCGTGGGTGCAACCGGTGTCGTGCGGTCACCTTTATAGACAGGTACTTTACTGGCGCCACGGGTTGCGCCCTCGGCACTGCCCAAGTTGAGCTGGCAGGCTGCGTCGTTGCACGCATGGCAGGCAACGCATTTTTCGGTAAGGATCGGCTGTATGTCCCGTGTGTAGGATATAGCCGGACTCGCCAGCGGGGCTTGTCCCAGCGCTGTACTACACACCACCAGCGTCACGGCGCCGGTGAGTAGGCGAAAAAACATGTGCCATTGTCCTGATATTGAAATGTCGCGATTCTACCCGTGCTACACGTCTTTCAACATGAGCTGAATTCATGCAAATCTTCCGGCGCTCAAATTAGGCGCAGGTTTGTTATGATTTGCCATCTTTTGCATGGCTCTAACAGGTAGTCCTATGTCTGACCGCAGCGCTCGTATCCAAGCACTTCAGCAAGCCCTCAAAGAGCGCATTCTGATTCTCGATGGCGGCATGGGTACTATGATCCAAAGCTACCGCCTTGAGGAACACGACTATCGTGGCACGCGTTTTGCCGATTGGCCGAGCGACGTCAAAGGCAACAACGACCTTTTGGTCATCACTCGCCCGGATGTCATTGGCTCGATTGAAAAAGCCTACCTGGATGCCGGTGCCGACATTCTCGAAACCAACACCTTTAACGCCACTCAGGTTTCCCAAGCCGACTACGGCATGCAGGCCCTCGCCTACGAACTAAACGTAGAAGGTGCCCGGCTTGCGCGCAAGGTGGCCGACGCCAAGACCCTCGAAACCCCGGACAAACCGCGTTTCGTTGCGGGCGTGCTCGGCCCGACCAGCCGCACCTGCTCGCTATCGCCAGACGTCAACAACCCCGGCTATCGCAACGTCACCTTTGATGAACTGGTGGAAAACTACACCGAGGCCACCAAGGGCCTGATCGAAGGCGGTGCCGACCTGATCCTGATCGAAACCATTTTCGATACCTTGAATGCCAAGGCCGCGATCTTCGCCGTGCAAGGCGTGTTCGAAGAGCTGGGCTTTGAGTTGCCGATCATGATCTCCGGCACCATCACCGACGCCTCCGGTCGCACGCTGTCGGGCCAGACCACCGAAGCGTTCTGGAACTCTGTGAGCCATGCCAAGCCGATTTCGGTGGGTTTGAACTGCGCACTGGGCGCCAGCGAACTGCGCCCGTACCTCGAAGAGTTGTCGAACAAGGCCGACACCCACGTCTCGGCTCACCCCAACGCGGGTTTGCCAAACGAGTTCGGCGAGTACGATGAACTGCCTGCACAAACCGCCAAGGTGATTGAAGAGTTCGCGCAAAGCGGCTTTTTGAACATTGTCGGCGGCTGCTGCGGTACCACGCCGGGCCACATCCAGGCCATCGCCAATGCTGTGGCCGGTTACGCGCCGCGCCAGATCCCGGACATCCCGAAGGCTTGCCGCCTGTCAGGCCTTGAGCCGTTCACCATTGATCGCAGTTCGTTGTTCGTCAACGTCGGCGAACGTACCAACATCACCGGTTCTGCGCGCTTTGCCCGCCTGATCCGTGAAGACAACTACACCGAAGCCCTCGAAGTGGCCCTGCAACAAGTTGAAGCCGGTGCGCAGATCATCGACATCAACATGGACGAAGGCATGCTGGATTCGAAGAAGGCGATGATCACCTTCCTCAACCTGATTGCCGGCGAACCGGATATCTCCCGCGTGCCGATCATGATCGACTCCTCCAAGTGGGACGTGATTGAAGCGGGCCTCAAGTGCATTCAGGGCAAAGGCATCGTCAACTCGATCAGCATGAAAGAAGGCGTCGAGCAGTTCATCCACCACGCCAAACTGTGCAAGCGCTACGGCGCTGCCGTGGTGGTGATGGCATTTGACGAAGCGGGCCAGGCTGACACCGAAGCACGCAAAAAAGAGATCTGCAAACGCTCCTACGACATTCTGGTCAATGAAGTCGGTTTCCCGCCGCAAGACATCATCTTCGACCCGAACATCTTCGCCGTGGCCACCGGTATTGAAGAGCACAACAACTATGCGGTGGACTTCATCAACGCCTGCGCCTACATCCGCGATGAACTGCCGTATGCCCTGACTTCGGGCGGTGTGTCCAACGTGTCGTTCTCGTTCCGCGGCAACAACCCGGTGCGTGAGGCGATTCACTCGGTGTTCCTGCTGTACGCCATTCGCAGCGGCCTGACCATGGGTATCGTTAACGCCGGGCAGCTGGAAATCTACGACCAGATCCCGGTTGAACTGCGCGATGCCGTTGAAGACGTGGTGCTCAACCGCACCCCGGATGCCACGGACAACCTGTTGGCGATTGCCGACAAGTACAAGGGCGATGGCAGCGTCAAAGAGGCCGAGACCGAGGAATGGCGCAGCTGGGACGTCAACAAGCGTCTGGAGCACGCACTGGTCAAGGGCATCACCACCCACATCGTCGAAGACACCGAAGAGTCGCGCTTGTCGTTCAGCCGCCCGATTGAAGTGATTGAGGGCCCGCTGATGTCGGGCATGAACATCGTCGGCGACCTGTTTGGCGCGGGCAAAATGTTCCTCCCACAGGTGGTGAAGTCCGCCCGCGTGATGAAACAGGCGGTGGCCCACCTGATTCCGTTTATCGAACTGGAAAAAGGCGACAAGCCAGAAGCCAAGGGCAAGATCCTCATGGCCACGGTGAAAGGCGATGTGCATGACATCGGCAAGAACATCGTGGGTGTGGTGCTGGGTTGTAACGGCTACGACATCGTTGACCTGGGCGTTATGGTGCCTGCGGAAAAAATCCTGCAAGTGGCCAAAGAACAGAAATGCGACATCATCGGCTTGTCCGGCTTGATTACCCCATCGCTGGATGAAATGGTGCACGTGGCCCGTGAAATGCAGCGCCAGGACTTCCATCTGCCGCTGATGATCGGCGGCGCCACGACCTCCAAGGCGCACACTGCGGTCAAGATCGAACCCAAGTATCAAAATGATGCCGTGGTTTACGTCACCGACGCCTCACGGGCCGTGGGCGTGGCTACCCAACTGCTGTCCAAGGAACTCAAGGCCGGTTTTGTCGAGAAAACCCGCGAAGAATACGTTGAGGTGCGCGAACGTACGGCAAACCGCAGCGCCCGCACTGAACGCTTGAGCTATGCCGCATCGATTGCCAAGAAGCCGCAGTTCGACTGGGCCACCTACCAGCCGGTGAAACCGACGTTCACGGGCGCCAAGGTGCTGGACAATATCGACCTCAAAGTACTGGCAGAGTACATCGACTGGACGCCGTTCTTTATTTCTTGGGATCTGGCCGGCAAGTTCCCGCGCATCCTTGACGACGAAGTGGTCGGCGAAGCGGCAAGAGCGTTGTACGCCGACGCGCAAGAGATGCTGAAAAAACTGATTGATGAAAAGCTGATCAGTGCGCGGGCGGTCTTTGGTTTCTGGCCTGCCAACCAGGTTAACGATGACGATCTGGAGCTCTACGGTGACGACGGCAAACCTTTGGCCAAGCTGCATCACCTGCGCCAACAAATCATCAAGACCGATGGCAAACCAAACTTCTCGCTGGCCGACTTTGTCGCGCCAAAAGACAGCGGCGTGACCGACTACGTGGGCGGCTTTATCACCACCGCGGGGATAGGCGCCGAAGAAGTGGCCAAGGCCTACCAGGATGCTGGCGACGACTACAACTCAATCATGGTCAAGGCCCTCGCCGACCGTTTGGCCGAGGCTTGCGCCGAGTGGCTGCACCAACAAGTGCGGACAAACTACTGGGGTTATGCCAAGGATGAGCACCTGGACAACGAGGCATTGATCAAAGAGCAGTACAGCGGCATCCG
The DNA here is from genome assembly GCF_029959305.1 of Pseudomonas sp. PS01297. NCBI lineage: Bacteria > Pseudomonadati > Pseudomonadota > Gammaproteobacteria > Pseudomonadales > Pseudomonadaceae > Pseudomonas > Pseudomonas sp. PS01297. The sequence goes on along the minus strand of NZ_JASCPQ010000005.1, from coordinate 403 downwards.
CCCTGCTCCTGGCTACCCGGCGTGCCCGGACCACACTGAAAAAGCGACGTTGTTTGCCTTGCTGGACCCTGAAGCACAAGAAATGCGTGCAGGCCAGAGCGGCGTGTTCCTGACCGAGCACTATGCAATGTTCCCGGCAGCAGCGGTGAGCGGCTGGTACTTCGCGCACCCGCAAGCGCAGTATTTTGCCGTCGGCAAGGTCGACAAGGACCAGATCGACAGCTACACCGCGCGTAAAGGTCAGGACCTCAACGTGACCGAACGCTGGCTGGCGCCTAACCTCGGCTACGATAACTAAGTGACAGACCTTCTGTAGCCGCTGCCGCAGGCTGCGATAAGGGCCGCAGGACCTTCGCTTTTATTCAAAAGCGGGGTCGCTGCGCAACCCATCGCAGCCTGCGGC
>NZ_JASCPQ010000059.1:0-34746 GCF_029959305.1 Pseudomonas sp. PS01297 | reverse complement strand
GGCTTGCTCGCGATTCAGGCGCCACGGTCTGCCTGACCAACCGTTGCATATTCATCGCGAGCAAGCCCGCTCCCACAGGATTGAGTTCAGATTGGAGAGTTATGTATGAGCATCGACACTGTCGCACTGGTTTCAATCGGCGCTCACCCCGCTTCCGGGCGGGCCCGGCGTGCCGAGCACGATGCCCGCGCTGTTGAGCTGGGCCTGCAATTGGCTGGGGATAACCTGCATGTGCTGCACGCCGGTAACCCCCACGAGCCTGCGCTGCGCGCTTATCTGGGCATGGGCCTAGATGAGTTGCATGTTCTTGAACAACCCGAGCATGCCGACGCGGTGCCGGTGCTGCGCGATTACTTGCGTGAGTCCGGGGTTCAGTTGGTGCTGACCGGCAGCCAGGCCGAAACCGGCGAAGGCTCGGGCATGCTCCCGTACCTGCTGGCCGAACAACTGGGCTGGCCGCTGCTGGTGGGCGTGGCGCAGATCGAATCTATCCACAACGGTGTGGCGACGGTGCTGCAAGCGCTGCCCCGTGGCCAGCGACGTCGGCTCAAGGTGCGCCTGCCGTTTATGGCCACTGTGGATAACGCCGCGCCTAAAGCCCGTCAGAGCGCCTATGGCCCGGCCACACGGGGGCAAATCGGCGCCCAGGAGGTCGAGGTGGTGGAGGACGAGTTATCCACACGGGGGCTTTTCCAGACCGCCAAGCCGCGCCCCAAGCGTTTGAAGGTGATCAAGGCCAAAAGCGGCGCTGACCGCATGAAAGCCGCTACAGCCAAGGCGGCCGGAGGTTCGGGGCAAGTGCTCAAAGGCGTGAGTGCCGAAGAGGGCGCGCAGGCGATTTTGAAGTTACTCATCGAAGAAGGCGTGGTCCGCTGAGTTGCCCACAAAGTCTGTTAGCGCTTATGTGGATAAGTTGTTTGTTATCGGCTAAGCGCTATACAGATCAAGGCTTTCAAGCTTCTGATCAAAAAACAGCCAATTACCATTGTTATCCACCGCGCAGCCGTTAAACCCTTGAACAATGGCGCCTTTAAAGGGTTTTCCACAGTCGGGCAGGGCGGTGCATAAGTTGCACACATTCTCTGTTGGCGGTTATGTGGATAACGTGTTCGCGGTTAGCTACAGCCCATATAAACCGTGGCTTACACAGATTTGATCAAAAAATAGCCAATCGTCTTTTTCGGGATAACTTACCCACTTCCCCACAATTGCTGTGGGTGTGGCTGTGGATAAGATGTTGGTGAAGGGCTGCGCGCCTTTGAAAGCGTGGCCTGGGGCGTGTTGATCAAAAAATGAGCTGTGCACAGTAACAACTGGTTATAAACCTCCCCGGCGCACGCGCCGTGGGCTGCGTTAAAAAGAGCGCCTTAAGCCTGTGGAGTAACGCGTATGCCTATTTTGTTTCGTCCAGCGTTGCAAACGGATGCGCGCGACATCGCGCGCCTGTTTCAAATTTCATCGGAGGGGGGCGCCGATTACATCTGGAGCCTCATCGCACAACCGGGCGAGGCGCTGCTGGACGTGGGCGAGCGTCGCTATGCCCGCGAGGGGGTGAATTTCTCGTATGAGAACTGCCTGATTGCCGAGGCCGAAGGCCGCGTGATTGGCATGATGCACAGCTACGTGATGCGCGAAGACCCGAACCCTGAGCCTGTGACCGACCCGGTGCTGGCGCCGTATGCCGACATGGAGGTCCCCGACACGCTATATATCTCCAGCCTGGCCTTGCATGAAGGGTGGCGCGGCCTGGGCCTGGGCCAGGAGTTTCTTAAAGTCGCGCACCAGCGTTGTGATGAGTTGGGGCTCAAGGGCTTGAGCCTGATCGACTACGCCGCCAACACCGGCGCTCGCCGGTTTTATGAGCGTCATGGGTTCACGATTGTTAAAACCTGCACCGTCGTCCCGCACCCGATGATCGGGGTGACGGGCGAGGCGTATTTGATGTTTTTGGAGCGTACGTCCCTGTAGGAGCGAGCTTGTCTCGCGAGCTTTTAAACCATCAAAAGATCGCGAGGCAAGCTCGCTCCTACAGGGTCTACATCACTGGGTGACGACGCCTTTGAGGTAGGCCGCTGGCGCTGCGCCCAGGTTGTTCAGCAGGCGGTCGCTGTACCAGTCGATAAAGTTGACCACACCAAACTCGTAGGTCTTGGAGTACGGCCCCGGCTGGTACGCCGTGGAGTTGATGCCGCGCTGGTTTTCTTCGGCCAGGCGACGGTCCTGGTTGTTGGTTTCGTCCCAGACTTTGCGCATGCGCTCCACGTCGTAGTCCACGCCTTCTACCGCATCTTTGTGCACCAGCCATTTGGTGGTGACGACGGTTTCTTGCGGGCCGATCGGCCACACGGTGAACACCAGAATGTGGTCGCCCATGCAGTGGTTCCAGGAGTGCGGCAGGTGCAGGATGCGCATCGAACCCAGGTTCGGGTTTTTGATCCGGCCCATGAGTTTTGCACAGCCTTGTTTGCCGTCCAGGGTCATCGACACGGTGCCTTTAAGCAGCGGCATGCGCACGATGCGGTTACGTAAGCCGAAGCTGGCGTGGGCATAGGGGATTTTCTCGGCGTCCCAGGCAGCGGCGGAGGCGGCCACGTGGTCCTTGAAGGCCTGGTCGGCGCGCGGATCGGTCACGTCGTCCCATTCCAGCAGGGTTTTCAGCAGCTCCGGGTGCGAGCCGCCGCAGTGGTAGCACTCGCGGTTGTTTTCAATCACCAGCTTCCAGTTGGCTTTTTCGACCAGGGTGGTCTGGATCGCCACCTTGGTGTTTTCCATGTCGTAGGGTTCCATATAGTGGTTCAGCGTGGCCAGGAACTCGTCAATCGCCGGCGGGTTCTCGGCCATGCTGATAAAGATGTAGCCGCCTGCGGTTTTCACGTTGACCGGCTTGAGGCCGTACTGCTTCATGTCGAAATCGGCGCCCATCTCGGTGCCAGCAAACAGCAGGCGCCCGTCCAGCTCGTAGGTCCATTGGTGGTAGTGGCAAACCAGCTTGGCGACTTTGCCTTTTTCGCTGGTACACAGCCGCGAGCCGCGATGGCGACACACGTTATGGAAGGCGTGCACCTGGCCTTCTGCGCCACGGATCACAATGATCGGGTTCTTGCCCACTTGCAGGGTCAGGAAGTTGCCCTTGGCCGGGATCTCGCAAGTCATGCCTGCAATCAGCCATTCCTTCTGAAAGATTTCTTGCATGTCGATGTCGAACAGGCGCTCGTCGTTGTAAAACGGCTGCGGCAGCGAAAACGTCCGCTCGCGATTTTGCAACATCTCGGCGGTGGCCTTGCGTGCAGGTTCTAGTGGATCGCCCAGGCTCAGGGTTGCGGTGACGTCCATCGTTGTAGTCCTCATGGCCATTCGACGTGGCCTAAAAGTGGCTGATCAGGGGTGCGACACAAGGCAAAGCATTAACTGTTGTCAGTGGCGCTGAGTGTGCGTTCGAAGTGCCTGATCGCCATATCTGCGGGCGACATGGCCCAATCTGTTCCCGACGCTGCAAGGGCTGTTTTCAGCGGCTGGTCGCGATAAGTATGTGAATGTCGCGAATAGGTAAATGGCCGCCCAAGGGCATGCGCAAAATCGCCAGCAAGAGGCCGACAGTCGGCCGTGGAGAAGCGTATGTCCAACAGCTTTCTGAATCCGGTTACCACTCAAACCTGGGCCAATGGCCGGCACATCGTGCGTTGCGTCAAAGTGATTCAGGAAACCTGGGATGTGCGCACGTTCTGCTTTATGGCGGATCAGCCGATTTTGTTCTTTTTCAAGCCGGGGCAGTTCGTGACCCTGGAACTGGAGATCGATGGCGATCCGGTGATGCGCTCGTACACCATCTCTAGCTCACCGTCGGTGCCGTACAGTTTTTCGGTGACGATCAAGCGCGTGCCGGGCGGGCGTGTGTCTAACTGGCTGCACGACACCCTGCAAGAAGGCCAGGAGCTGGCGGTGCATGGCCCGGTCGGGCTGTTTAACGCCATCGACGCGCCCAGCCCGAAGGTCCTGTACCTGAGCGGCGGCGTGGGCATCACCCCGGTGATGTCGATGGCGCGCTGGTTTTACGACACCAACGCCAATGTCGACATGGTGTTTATCCACAGCGCCCGTTCGCCCAAAGACATCATTTACCACCGCGAGCTGGAACACATGGCCTCGCGCATCGACAACTTCAGCCTGCACCTGATCTGCGAGAAACATGGTTTGGGTGAACCGTGGGCGGGGTATCGCGGTTACTTGAACCACAAAATGCTCGACCTGATGGCGCCCGACTTTATGGAGCGCGAAGTGTTTTGCTGCGGGCCTACGCCGTATATGAATGCGGTGAAACGCCTGCTGGAAAGCAACGGTTTTGACATGAGCCGTTACCACGAAGAGTCGTTTGGTGCGACGCCACCCGAAGTGCGGGCAGACGCCATCGAACAAGCCGAGCAAGCGGCCGATGCGCCGGAGCTGGACGTGGCTGACCTCAACCAGGTGGAATTCACCGCGTCGGGCAAGAGCATCCGCGTGGGCCCGGCCGAAACCGTGCACGCAGCGGCAGCCAAGCTTGGCCTGATGATCCCCAAAGCCTGCGGCATGGGCATTTGCGGCACCTGCAAAGTGCTCAAATTGGGCGGCGAAGTTGAAATGGAACACAACGGCGGCATCACCGACGATGACGTGGCAGAAGGCTACATCTTGTCGTGCTGCAGCGTGCCCAAGGGCGATGTGCGCATCGAATTCTGAAAGGGACTGTAGGAGCGAGCTTGTCTCGCGATCTTTTGATCGTTAAAAAAAACTCGCGAGGCAAGCTCGCTCCTACAGTGTATTCAGCCGTCTCGGGAACAAAGGTTGCAAACCGCAGTCTTTAGGGCGCGTAAAGGCAGGTCTTCGCTAGCTTAGCGGCTGACTTTTCTTTATCGTACGCGCCCTCTGAAAACTGCTTGAGAACACCACCATGATCGAGTCATCCCTTAGCAAACTGGAACAACTGGTCAGCGACCTGGTTCAGCAAAAACAAGAACTGCTGGACGCCAACACTCAGCTGAACGCTGAACTGGCACAGGCCAAAGATGAAAACGAAAGCCTGCAACTGTCGCTGATGGAAGCTGAAGAGAAGCAAGGCGCTACCGCTGCACGCATTCAAGCCCTGGTTGAGCGCGCGAGCGTGAGCCCTGTCAACGCATGAGCGCGGACAGAGACGGTGTAAATGTCGTCTCGATTCTGGGGAACGACTACACGATCAAGGCACCGGAAGGCGAGAAACAAACGCTGCTGGCCGCCACGGTCATGTTGAAAGCTGCCCTGGCCGAAACGAAAAGAAAGTACCCTAGCTTGATCGGGGACAAGTTGCTGGTGTTGGCCGCGTTGAATCTGTGCTCGCAACAGATTGAACTGCAACTGAGCCACAAACAGGAACTCGACCGTTATCAAGAGCAAGTCAGCGCCACGGTCGATGTGATTGAGCGAACCCTCGGGCAAGTCTGAGTCGGCGCGCATCACAGAGGCGGGCAAGGTAGGTAGCACCAGCACACGCTGCCTTGTCCGCTATTAACCTGACGCAGGCCTTGCTTATTTGGGTAGCCTGATCGACGTGAGCGGTTTCAAAAACGCTTCGAGTTGCTGCATTTCATCTTTAATAGTGTCGACGTTGTCGGATGATAACGGGCCGTCAAAGTTAACCTTGCCCATATAGTGCTCGATCCGACGGGTAACATTTGTCGCTTGCGCGTGGTAATCGTTTTTTAAAACGTTTAAGGTTTCTGCCTCATTCAGCGCCTCGGTGACGGTGGCGTGATTTTTTTGTAACCCGACCAGTACGGATTCACGGTCTCGGCACTTCTGGATCTCAAGCCTTAATACGTTTCGGGCTTCGATCATTTTTAGATAGTTCAAATGCTCGGAAATATAGCTCACGTACTTTTTTAACAGAATGAGTGCTTGTTTGAGGATTTCGACTTTTGACGCTGAAAAACTGACAGCGTTAATGGTTTCTTCGCTGGGGATCCAGTCCATTAGGTAATCGGCAATATTTTTATCGTCAATTAAATGAATGGCAGTGCTCAGGGTTTGCAAGTCAACGGTCAGCTGTTGTTGGCGTACCTTGTTATTTTCAAGCTCGGTGTTAATGTCCTCGGTCATCGAGTGCGGTACGCGCAAGTCCAGCTCAGACAATTTGATATCATCGAGGTCATTTTGTGTGGTCTCCATGGCCAGGAGCAATTGGGCGATGACACGGTGCGATTCTTTTTGGCTGGTCAGGTAATCGTATTCCAGTGCTGCGATCGATTGTTTTTTTTGTTCGTCGCCCAATGACGGGCTGTTTTCTATCTCCAGGATCATTGGCCGTAAGCGGATGTAATTTTTGTCGGTTAACCGTACGGCTATTTTTACTGTGTGAGTGAGCAGTGTCTCGTGGGCTGCATTAATTGCTTTATCCAGGCGCTGGACCTTTGAGTACAGGGCGCTGTTAAATGAAAGTTCCAGACGGCCTGCCAAGGCATTGATGTTTTTTTTATTGTTCTTGATAAGCGCAATATTGATTAAGGGGAAGTCAGTCACAGTAAACATCCTTGCTTAAGGGGTTGATTGATTGGCGGTGTATAAAACATCCAGCAATGCTTTAACGGTCAGGTTGACTTCTGTCCAGGGCGCGATGGTGCGATCGATATTGGCCTGAAAAGAAATTAATGCCTGACCGGTTTTAATCAGCTTGAAGTCAGTCGCTGAGGTTTCGATATGGGCAATGATGGTTGCCCATACTGTTTTTAGCTTTTCGGTGGCTTCTGCCGCGCCACCCATGACGGTCTGCAACGTACGTAGAGAATGGCTGTGGTCCCTAACCAGCTTTGGAATACCTTCGGTGGCGAGGATCTCGCTTTCGAGTTGGGTGATCTCCCGGTTCAGTTTCCCCACGTGGTGTATGACGTCTATCAGCTCAGGGCTTAACGAAGCAGGGCCATTAAAAAAGTTTATGAAGAGGCTAATTGGGTTGGCAGCGGACAGTCCGATTTTGCTAATTTCGAACACCAAGAGTTTGGTCTTTTCGTTATTTTTTTGTTTGTGTGTTTCCCGTGCGTCGTTCAAACGCAACATTAACCGATCGACGTGTTCGGCGTGGGACACTTTACTCAATGTATTGATGCTGCGTGCGACAAGAGGAATCAAGTGTTGCTCAAGTTTATTATTAAAAGAGGTGATCTCTTTGTGCAGATTGTCGGTCTCGCTGGATGCCTTTGCGATGCTTGTTTTAAGGTCGTCAAATGTACTGCCGAGTGTCTTATGGATTTTTTCGTCTACGGGGTCAAAGGTAATGGGCGGCAAATGTTCGATTGAGGTGCTCTCAAACTTTTCAATCTTTTCAACAATAGGCATTTGGGAAATGGTGTCAGACAGGCGGGTCATGAAGGTGGTCAGGTTATGTGAGAACACTTTCAGGCGCTCACCCGAGGTAAACAGCCCTGTCTCTATATCGGGCCAGAGCAGCGCGTGACGGTGAATGCTCTCATGAATGGTTAACAGCTCAAGAGTGCTAAATTCGGCTGTTTCAAGTTTGCCAAGTTGTTCATGTATGTCTGGCAGGGTTTTAGGCAGTTTTTTAGCGGTGCGAACATACTCTTTAATGAGCTTCATGTCTTCGGCTGTTAAGAATAATCGCGCCTCCGGACTGTTGAGTGCTTCGAAGAAGGGTGGGGGTTCATTAATGGCGGTTTTATTAATACGCTCGCGGTTTATAAATTCAATGCCGGGTGTCATTTGTTTCATGGTGTTAACCTTTTATCAGTCAGTTATGTGGTGACCCTCAAGCAGGGGGGTGCATGGCCTTAGTCAAACGCTATTTGAGTGTATTAGCCATAAGTGGAAGTCGTTTGTAGAGGTAAGAATACTGACTTGTTTTACTATTGTTCAGGCGTTGAAGATGTAGGTTTTGTGGGTGCAAGTTAGATTAATTGAAATAATTGACAGAAAAAAAAGGGAGCATAAGTAGCTCCCTTAGTGGTTTAAAACTGGACGTCGCGTGATGTTTAGTGAGCCGCCATCACTTCTCGAATATCCGCTGCCAATTCCCGTACCCGTGCTTCCTCGGTGTCCCACGAGCACATGAAGCGAGCGCCGCCTTTGCCAATGAAGGTGTAGAAGCGCCAGCCCTTGGCGGTCAAGGCGGCCACCGCGGGCTCCGACAGTTGCAAGAACACGCCGTTGGCCTGTACCGGGAACATCAGTTCCACGCCTGGAATGTCGCTGACCAGTTGGCTGAGCAGTTGCGCGCAATGGTTGGCGTGGCGTGAGTGTTTGAGCCAGGCCTGGTTTTCCAGCAAGCCCACCCACGGCGCTGACAAAAAGCGCATTTTCGAGGCCAGTTGCCCGGCCTGTTTGCAGCGGTAGTCAAAGTCCACCGCCAGGTCGTGGTTGAAGAACAAAATCGCTTCGCCCACCGCCATGCCGTTTTTCGTCCCGCCAAAGCACAGCACGTCTACCCCGGCTTTCCAGCTCAGGTCGGCCGGCGAGCAGCCCAAAAACGCACAGGCGTTGGAGAAACGCGCGCCGTCCATGTGCAGCAGCAGGCCCAGCTCTTTGCAGGTGGCGCTGATGGCGCGGATTTCTTCGGGTGTGTATACCGTGCCCACTTCAGTGGCCTGGGTGATGGTCACCACGCGCGGTTTTGGGTAGTGAATGTCTTTGCGCTTGAGGGCGATCTCGCGGATCGACTCGGGGGTGATCTTGCCGTTTTCCGTGCGGGCCAGCAGCAGCTTGGAACCGTTGGAAAAGAACTCCGGGGCGCCGCACTCGTCGGTTTCGACGTGGGCGGTTTCGGAGCAGATCACGCTGTGGAAGCTCTGGCACAACGACGACAACGCCAGCGAGTTGGCCGCCGTGCCGTTGAAGGCAAAGAACACTTCGCTGTCGGTTTCAAACAAGGTGCGGAAGTCGTTGGCCGCTCGCAGGGTCCACTCGTCATCGCCGTAAGAACGTTGATGGCCGTGGTTGGCTTTTTCCATGGCAGACCAGACTTCGGGGCAGATACCGGAGTAGTTGTCGCTGGCGAATTGTTGGCTCTTATCAGTCATTTCCCGGTTCCGTGGTCGAAGATTGAGGTGCACTTTATCCAAGAACGCAGCAGGTGCACAGACACGACCTATCTACCTGTAGCCGCTGCCGCAGGCTGCGATAAGGCCCGAAGGGGCTTCGCCTTTAAAACCGGGGCCGCTGCGCTGCCCATCGCAGCCTGCGGCAGCGGCTACAGGGATTTGGTTTTGCGTGATGTCGTAAACGCGCCATTGCGTGGCGCGCGCAGGCATTTGACCGCCCTGCACCGGCTCTACCATCTGGCTCAAAGGGCATAAGCCTCACCGAGACGAATGGCGCGCTGGCGCTGGGAGAACGCAATGTTCAGCAAACAGGATCAGATTCAGGGTTACGACGATGCCTTGATGGCGGCGATCAACGCTGAGGAGCAGCGTCAGGAAGATCACATCGAGCTGATTGCCTCCGAGAACTACACCAGCCAGCGGGTCATGCAAGCGCAGGGCAGCGGCCTGACCAACAAGTACGCCGAAGGCTACCCCGGCAAGCGCTATTACGGCGGTTGCGAGCATGTGGATAAAGTCGAGCAACTGGCCATCGACCGCGCCAAGCAACTGTTCGGCGCCGATTACGCCAACGTGCAGCCGCACTCGGGCAGCCAGGCTAACGCTGCGGTGTACCTGGCGTTGCTCAATGCCGGTGACACTGTGCTGGGCATGAGCCTGGCCCATGGCGGGCATTTGACCCACGGCGCCAGCGTGAGCTTTTCGGGCAAGTTGTACAACGCCGTGCAGTACGGCATCGACACGGCCACCGGGCTGATTGACTACGACGAAGTGGAACGTTTAGCGGTCGAACATCAGCCAAAGATGATCATTGCAGGGTTCTCGGCCTACTCCAAAACGCTAGATTTCGCACGCTTTCGCGAAATCGCTGACAAGGTCGGCGCGTACTTCTTTGTCGACATGGCCCACGTGGCCGGGCTGGTTGCGGCGGGCCTGTACCCGAACCCGCTGCCCTACGCCGACGTGGTGACCACCACCACCCACAAAACCCTGCGCGGGCCACGTGGCGGGCTGATTTTGGCCAAGAGCAACGAAGCGCTGGAAAAGAAATTCAACTCGGCGGTGTTCCCCGGCGGTCAGGGCGGCCCGTTGATGCATGTGATTGCCGCCAAGGCCGTGTGCTTTAAAGAAGCACTGGAGCCCGGCTTCAAAACGTATCAGAAGCAGGTGATCGACAACGCCCAGGCCATGGCCGAGGTGTTTATCAAACGCGGCTACGACGTGGTATCGGGCGGCACCGACAACCACCTGTTTTTGGTCAGCCTGATCCGTCAGGGCCTGACCGGCAAAGACGCCGACGCCGCCTTGGGCCGTGCGCACATCACCGTCAACAAAAACGCCGTGCCGAACGACCCGCAATCGCCATTCGTGACCTCGGGTCTGCGCATCGGCACCCCGGCGGTGACGTCGCGTGGCTTTAAGGTGGCGCAGTGCACGGAGTTGGCGGGCTGGATTTGCGACATCCTCGATCACCTCGGTGACCCCGATATCGAGGCCGATGTGGCGCGTCAAGTGACGTCGCTGTGCAAAGACTTCCCGGTTTATCGCTGAGCGCGTTTTTGGAGTAAGCCCTATGCAACGGTACTCAGGTTTCGGCCTTCTTAAGCACTCGTTCAGCCACCACGAAAACTGGCAAAAAATGTGGCGCACGCCGACCCCCAAAAAGGTCTATGACGTGGTCATCGTTGGCGGCGGCGGGCATGGTTTGGCCACCGCGTATTACCTGGCCAAAGAGCACGGCATCACCAACGTGGCCGTGGTCGAAAAAGGCTGGTTGGGCGGCGGCAACACGGCGCGCAACACCACCATCGTGCGTTCCAACTATTTGTGGGACGAGTCGGCGCACCTGTACGAACACGCCATGAAGTTGTGGGAAGGCTTGTCCCAGGACCTCAACTACAACGTCATGTTCTCGCAGCGCGGCGTTTACAACCTGTGCCACACCCTGCAAGACATGCGCGACTCGGAACGCCGGGTCAGCGCCAACCGCCTCAATGGCGTGGACGGCGAACTGCTTAACGGCAAGCAAGTGGCGGACGAGATTCCGTACCTCGATTGCTCAAAAAACACCCGTTACCCGATCATTGGCGCCACCGTGCAACGGCGCGGCGGCGTGGCCCGGCATGACGCCGTGGCCTGGGGCTTTGCCCGGGCCGCCGACGCCCTGGGCGTGGACTTGATCCAGCAGACCGAAGTGCTCGGCTTTCGCAAAGAGAACGGCGTGTGCATCGGTGTTGAAACCAGCAAGGGCTTTATCGGCGCCAAGCGCGTGGGCGTGGTCACGGCCGGTAACTCCGGGCACATGGCGCGCCAGGCCGGGTTCCGTTTGCCGATCGAATCGCACCCGCTGCAAGCGCTGGTGTCGGAGCCGATCAAGCCGATTATCGACAGCGTGATCATGTCCAACGCCGTACACGGCTACATCAGCCAGTCCGACAAGGGCGACCTGGTGATCGGCGCCGGTATCGACGGATGGGTCGGCTACGGCCAGCGCGGCTCGTACCCGGTGATCGAACACACCATTCAAGCGATTGTGGAGATGTTCCCGGTGCTGTCGCGCGTGCGCATGAACCGCCAATGGGGCGGCATCGTCGACACCACGCCGGACGCCTGCCCGATCATTTCGAAAACCCCGGTCCCGAATCTGTTCTTCAACTGCGGCTGGGGCACGGGTGGTTTCAAAGCCACGCCGGGCTCGGGCAACGTGTTTGCCGCCAGTTTGGCCAAAGGCGAAATGCACCCGCTGGCGGCGCCGTTTTCCATTGACCGTTTCTATAACGGCGCCCTGATCGACGAACACGGCGCTGCCGCTGTCGCCCACTAACAGGAGAAACACCCATGTTGCATATCTTCTGTCCTCATTGCGGCGAGTTGCGCTCCGAAGAAGAATTTCACGCCAGCGGCCAGGCGCACATTCCGCGCCCGCTCGACCCCAACGCCTGCACCGACAAGGAGTGGGGCGACTATATGTTCTTTCGCGATAACCCACGCGGCCTGCACCACGAGCTGTGGAACCACGTCGCCGGTTGCCGCCAGTTCTTTAACGCTACGCGCAACACCGTGACCTACGAAATTCTGGAAACCTACCTGATTGGTAGCAAACCGCAGTTCACCGAACAGGCCGCGCCGGTTGCGCCTGCAGCCACCCGCGAGCTGGGAGAAAAGGTATGAGCCAGACCCATCGCTTGCCTAACGGCGGCCGTGTTGATCGCAGCAAAGTGCTGACCTTTACCTTCAACGGCCAACAGTACAAAGGCTATGAAGGCGACAGCCTGGCGGCCGCATTGCTGGCCAATGGTGTCGACATCATCGGTCGCAGTTTCAAGTACTCCCGGCCTCGGGGCATTTATGCCGCTGGCGCCGAAGAGCCCAACGCGGTGCTGCAAATCGGCGCCACCGAAGCCACGCAAATCCCCAACGTGCGCGCCACGCAACAGGCGCTGTATCAAGGGTTGGTGGCCACCAGCACCAACGGCTGGCCCAACGTCAACACCGACATGATGGGCATTTTGGGCAAGGTCGGCGGCAAGCTGATGCCGCCGGGTTTTTACTACAAAACCTTTATGTACCCGCAGTCGTTCTGGATGACCTACGAGAAGTACATCCGCAAGGCGGCAGGCTTGGGCCGTTCGCCTACGCAGAATGACCCCGATACCTACGACAACCTGAACCACCACTGCGACGTGCTGATTGTCGGCGCCGGGCCTGCCGGATTGGCGGCTGCCCTGGCGGCTGCACGCAGCGGTGCACGGGTGATTGTCGCCGATGAGCAGGAAGAGTTTGGCGGCAGCCTGCTGGACAGCCGCGAAAGCCTGGACGGCAAACCGGCCATGGAATGGGTGGCGAAGGTGATCGCTGAACTCAAGAGCCTGCCGGACGTGCTGTTGCTGCCGCGGGCGACGGTCAACGGTTATCACGACCACAACTTTTTGACCATTCACGAGCGCCTCACCGACCACCTGGGCGACCGTGCGCCGATTGGCCAGGTGCGCCAACGTCTGCACCGGGTCCGGGCCAAGCGCGTGGTGCTGGCCACGGGCGCCTGCGAACGCCCGCTGGTGTACGGCAACAACGACGTGCCGGGCAACATGCTGGCCGGCGCGGTGTCGACCTACGTGCGCCGCTACGGCGTGGCGCCGGGTAAAAAATTGCTGCTGAGCACCAACAACGATTACGCCTACCGCGTCGCGCTGGACTGGCTCGATGCCGGCCAACAGGTGGTCGCGGTGGCCGATGCACGGAGCAATCCGCGGGGCGCGCTGGTTGAAGAAGCGCGGGCCAAAGGCATTCGGATCTTGACCGGCAGTGCGGTGATCGAAGCCCGTGGCAGCAAGCGCGTGACCGGCGCCCGTGTGGCGGCCATTGACCTTAAAACCCACAGCGTCACCAGCCCCGGCGAATGGCTGGTGTGTGACCTGGTGGCGACGTCGGGCGGTTACAGCCCGGTGGTGCACCTGGCCTCGCACTTGGGCGGCAAGCCGATCTGGCGCGAAGACATCCTGGGGTTTGTACCCGGCGAAGCACCGCAAAAGCGCGTGTGCGTCGGCGGCATTAATGGCGTGTACGGGTTGGGTGACAGCCTGGCCGATGGCTTTGAAGGCGGCGTGCGCGCTGCCAGCGAAGCCGGGTTTAAAGCGGTCGAGGGCGTGTTGCCCAAAGCCTTGAACCAAGTGCAGGAAGCCACCGTGGCGCTGTTTCAGGTGCCCCACGAAAAAGCCACGGCGCGGGCTCCCAAACAATTTGTCGACCTGCAAAACGACGTGACGGCGGCCGCGATTGAGCTGGCCACCCGCGAAGGCTTTGAGTCGGTTGAGCACGTTAAACGCTACACCGCGCTGGGCTTTGGTACCGACCAGGGCAAGCTGGGCAACGTTAACGGTCTGGCCATTGCTGCGCGTTCGTTGAACGTGACCATCGCGCAGATGGGCACCACTATGTTCCGCCCCAACTACACGCCAGTGACGTTCGGCGCGGTGGCGGGTCGCCATTGCGGGCACATTTTTGAGCCGGTGCGTTACACCGCGTTGCAGGCCTGGCACGTGAAACAGGGCGCCGAGTTTGAAGACGTCGGCCAGTGGAAACGCCCGTGGTACTTCCCGCGTCATGGCGAAGACCTGCACGCTGCGGTTAAACGCGAGTGCCAGGCGGTGCGTGACAGCGTCGGTATTCTGGACGCCTCGACCCTGGGCAAAATCGACATTCAAGGCCCTGATGCGCGGGAGTTTTTAAACCGCATCTACACCAACGCCTGGACCAAGCTGGATGTGGGCAAGGCGCGTTACGGGCTGATGTGCAAAGAAGACGGCATGGTCTTCGACGACGGTGTGACGGCGTGTCTGGCCGACAACCATTTCGTCATGACTACCACCACCGGCGGTGCCGCCCGCGTGCTGCAATGGCTGGAAATCTATCAACAGACGGAATGGCCGGAACTCAAGGTGTACTTCACCTCGGTCACCGACCATTACGCCACGCTGACCTTGAGCGGCCCCAACAGCCGCAAGCTGCTGAGCGAAGTGACCGACATTGATCTGGACCGCGATGCGTTCCCGTTCATGACCTGGAAAGAAGGCCTGGTGGCGGGCGTGCCGGCGCGGGTGTTCCGTATTTCGTTTACCGGCGAGCTGTCGTACGAGGTCAACATCCAGGCTGACTACGCCATGGGCGTGCTGGAAAAAATCGCCGAGGCGGGCAAGCAGTACAACCTGACCCCGTACGGCACCGAGACCATGCACGTGCTGCGCGCCGAGAAGGGTTTCATCATCGTTGGCCAGGACACCGACGGCTCCATGACCCCGGACGACCTCAACATGGGCTGGTGCGTGGGCCGCACCAAACCGTTCTCGTGGATCGGCTGGCGCGGCATGAACCGCGAAGACTGTGTGCGTGACCAGCGCAAACAGTTGGTGGGCCTCAAGCCGGTCGACCCGAATAAATGGCTGCCGGAAGGCGCGCAACTGGTGTTCGACCCTAAACAGACCATCCCGATGACCATGGTTGGCCATGTGACCTCCAGTTATGCGCACAACTCGCTGGGGTATTCGTTTGCCATGGGCGTGGTCAAGGGTGGCCTCAAGCGCCTCGGCGAGCGGGTGTTCTCACCCCAGGCGGATGGCAGCGTGATCGAGGCTGAAATTGTGTCTTCGGTGTTCTTCGACCCGAAAGGCGACCGGCAGAATATTTGAGTGGGTGATCTCATGACGACCGCAAACGTATACCAACAACGCCCGGACTCGGGCGCTAAAGCCGAGTCATCGCTGCATCACGCCCACCTGGCCAAGTTGATCGGCAAGGGCCGTAAAAACCCTGGCGTGACCGTGCGCGAGAAAAAACTGCTGGGCCACCTGACCTTGCGCGGTGACGCCAAAGACCCGGCCTTTGCCGAAGGCGTGCACAAGGCGCTGGGCCTGGAGTTGCCGGTGGCCTTGAGCCTGGTGGCCAAGGGCGACAGCTCGCTGCAATGGATGGGCCCGGATGAATGGCTGCTCATCGTCCCCGGCGGTCAGGAATACGCCGTGGAACAAGCCCTGCGCGCCGCGTTGGCGGGGCGGCATATTTCGGTGGTCAACGTCAGTGGCGGGCAGCAACTGCTGGAGCTGAGCGGGCCGAACGTGCGCAACGTGCTGATGAAGTCGACGAGCTACGACGTGCACCCCGACAACTTCCCGGTGGGCAAGGCGGTGGGCACCGTGTTTGCCAAGTCGCAGCTGGTGATCCGGCACACGGGCGAAGACACCTGGGAGCTGCTGATACGCCGCAGTTTCTCGGATTACTGGTGGCTGTGGCTGCAGGATGCAGCGGCGGAATATGGGCTGAATGTTGAGGCCTGAGGCATAACGCACACCGTGTAGGAGCAGCCGGTCGACGCTCGATTGCCTCGCGATCTTTTGATCTTTAAAAGCTCGCGAGACAAGCTCGCTCCTACAGGGGTCTATAACAAGGAATTGCACCATGAGCCGCGCCCCTGACACCTGGATCCTCACGGCCGATTGCCCCAGCCTGCTGGGCACCGTCGACGCCGTGACCCGTTATCTGTTTGAACACCGTTGCTACGTCACCGAACACCATTCCTTTGATGATCAGCGTTCGGGGCGATTTTTTATTCGCGTTGAATTCCGCCAGCCCGAGGGCTTTAACGAGAACGCCTTTCGCGAAGGGCTGGCTGAGCGGGGCAAGGCCTTTGGCATGACCTTTGAACTGACCCCGCCGCACTACCGCCCCAAAGTGCTGATCATGGTCTCCAAGGCGGACCACTGCCTGAACGACTTGCTGTATCGCCAACGCATCGGCCAATTGTCGATGGACGTTGTAGCGGTGGTGTCCAACCACCCCGACCTTGAGCCGCTGGCGCAATGGCACGGCATCCCTTATCACCACTTCGCCCTCGACCCGGCCAACAAGCCCGCGCAAGAGGCCCGCGTGTGGCAAGTGATCGAGGACACCGGCGCCGAGCTGGTGATTCTTGCCCGCTACATGCAAGTACTGTCACCCGAGCTGTGCCGCAAACTCGACGGCAAGGCCATCAACATTCACCATTCGTTGCTCCCCGGTTTTAAAGGCGCCAAGCCGTATCACCAGGCCTACGAGAAAGGCGTGAAACTGGTGGGCGCCACCGCGCACTACATCAATAACGACCTGGACGAAGGCCCGATCATCGCCCAGGGCGTGGAGGTAGTTGATCACAGCCACTACCCCGAAGACTTGATCGCCAAGGGCCGCGACATCGAAGCCCAGACCCTGGCGCGGGGCGTGGGTTATCACCTTGAACGGCGCGTTTTCCTAAATGGAGGTCGTACGGTGGTGCTATGACGGCAACGGCAAGCTCTAAGCTGCAAGCGACACGTTAAAACTGCTTCACCTCCAACAACAAGGGTGAATACGATGGCTGACAATCGCGGTGTGGTGTACCTGGGCAATGGCCAGGTTGAAGTGCAGAACATTCCTTTTCCCAAGATGCAAAACCCACAAGGCAAGCCGATCCATCACGGGGTGATCCTGCGGGTGGTGTCGACCAATATTTGCGGGTCTGACCAGCACATGGTGCGCGGTCGCACCACGGCGCAAGTGGGGCTGGTGCTGGGCCACGAGATCACCGGCGAGGTGATCGAAGCCGGGCGTGACGTTGAGCATTTGAAAGTCGGTGACCTGGTGTCGGTGCCGTTTAACGTGGCGTGCGGGCGTTGCCGCAGTTGCAAAGAGCAAAACACCGGCGTGTGCCTGACCGTCAACCCGGCCCGTCCCGGCGGTGCGTATGGCTATGTGGACATGGGTGATTGGGTGGGCGGCCAGGCGGAATATGTGCTGGTGCCGTATGCCGATTTCAACTTGCTCAAACTGCCGAACCGCGACGCCGCCATGGAGAAAATCCGCGATCTGACCTGCCTCTCCGACATCTTGCCCACCGGCTACCACGGCGCGGTCACCGCGGGCGTTGGCCCCGGCAGCACGGTGTACATCGCCGGTGCTGGCCCGGTGGGCCTGGCCGCGGCGGCGTCGGCGCGCCTGCTGGGCGCGGCGGTGGTGATTGTCGGTGACGTTAACCCGATCCGTCTGGCGCACGCCAAGGCGCAGGGCTTTGAAATTGCCGACCTGTCCAAAGACACCCCGCTGCATGAACAAATCGCCGAGTTGCTGGGCGAGCCGGAAGTCGACTGCGCGGTCGATGCCGTGGGCTTTGAAGCCCGTGGCCACGGCCATGACGGCGTCAAGCACGAAGCCCCGGCCACGGTGCTCAACTCACTGATGGGCGTGGTGCGGGTGGCGGGCAAAATCGGCATTCCGGGCCTGTACGTCACCGAAGACCCGGGCGCTGTCGATGCGGCCGCCAAAATGGGCAGCCTGAGCATCCGCTTTGGTTTGGGCTGGGCCAAATCCCATACCTTCCACACCGGGCAAACCCCGGTCATGAAATACAACCGCCAACTGATGCAGGCGATCATGTGGGATCGCATCAAAATTGCTGACATTGTGGGCGTAGAGGTGATCAGTTTGAATGACGCCCCGCGTGGGTATGGCGAGTTTGATGCCGGTGTGCCGAAGAAGTTTGTGATTGATCCGCATACGTTGTTTAGTGCGTAGCGACGTGTAAGCGGTAGCTGTTTTATCAGCTACCGCTCACGGTTGTAATACCTAAGTGGTCAAAGCAGGTTGTTTGGTTTTATAGCAAGTCGTCAGTTAATTATTTCAGAGACGAATAGAATCTCTGTTTATTGTCAGTGTATCCAGGCCCTCTTTAAATTTTGATGACAAGCCTGTTGAGTCTGAGAAGGTGGGGAGTGCATCGTCCCGGCCGTATGCTGGCGCTAAGCCTAGACGGTCTTGAATGGCATATTGTTGTTGGGTTAATTTGTCTTTAGCCGCTTTAAAACCATCGGTAAGAAAAGCAACTTCCGCCACTGTTTGCTTTGACGTCGAGGGTGTAACACTCGCTAAAGCTTTCACTCCGCGATCATGCCAATGGCTCATTTTATTCAAAGCTTGTGTGTTGATGGCGAGATCATTCACGAGGGTATCACGCGTTACAGGAGCACTCGCTATCGGGGTGTTTAGGGTAGGAGCGTTAGCTTTTATTTCACTCAGGCTCGGCGCTGAGGGCGTGTAAGCTTCCTTGGCTTTAGATGGAGAAGAGGGCGTTGCACTCGGCTTGAACTTGGACTTGGGTGTTCTCATGGGGTTTAACCGTTTTATTCCTTTCCATAGACTCCTTGCAAACTTGAACCAATGCCCTGATGGGTCTTGCATCATGATGGGGTCTGGACAATACGCATAAGCATTGATGCCACCTCGGCCAAACGGACTCCAACTGTCGGGGCTATTAAAACGCATTAATACCGGATTGAACGCCCGATAACCTTGGCCCAATAAATAATGCCCGGTTACCGCCTCAGGCCTTTGACCATTAAACCCCCACAGACCGAACATGCCGTGGTCGGGGTGATGACCAAAGGGTGTAAAAGCCAGTGGTGTCGAGCTTCCGTCGGGGCTAATGCCATTGACGACAGATGTTTGCTGATCGGTTACCAATAACGTGGTGACGTGGCCGGATTGTTGTAACGCCAATGGTTGTGAGTTGACTTCAAAAAAACGGTTTTTACGTTCGCCTTCAATTTCAGTGTCGATACGATTTCTGTTGTAAAAACGCTGAATGCTGTCGGTGGCTGACAGGCGGTTCAACGGGTCGTAGTGATAGGTGTTGGCCACTTTTTTGCTTGTTTTACTCATACGATACTCCCGGAAAAAATGTGGACGAACGTTTAGCTTCCCCCGGTAGCAGCACACTGTATAGCTAGCAGAACAGCTAGGTTGTGAATCAGCTCAGCTGGGTATTGAGGTGATCAGCTTTAATGACACTTTGCGTGGGTATGGCGAGTTTGATGCCGGTGTGCCGAAGAAGTTTGTGATTGATCCGCATACGTTGTTTTCTTGAGATAAAAGTTTGAAGTACGTCAGCCCTTCATTAACAGCGGAGGGTTGATGTACGACTTTAATAGTCGCAAGTTAACATCTGGTCAGGTGGTACGGGATGTAGTCGTAAAGGCTGGGTATATATACCCAGCAAGTACGAGTGTTTTTGTAACTTTAGTACTGTCTTAGGTTATTAATTTCTTCGGTCAAAGCTTCCGAGTAACTGGGCAGTCCGTCATTACCTGTAACCGTCTTATACGAAAAAGGCGGAACTTTTTGAGCGGTCTTAAGTGCACGTCTCCGGAGCCGTATTTCACGACGTTCAAGAGCTCTTTGTTGAAATTCGGTTAGAGTTTCAGTGCGAGCTTTATTTGAGATGTCCTCTATTTTATAGACTTTATCCATCAGTTTTTGGTTAAGCTCTTCTCGGAGTTTTTCTTGTTGCCTTTGTGCAACGTTGTCATACATGTTTTTAGCTTCAGGCTCGTATATGGCATTTCGAGGAGTCTCTGACTGTGCAGCGCTAGGCTTCGGGCGCTGGATGTTGGCAGGTCTTCTAAGGCGTTTAGGCACTCTCCCAAATATATTTTTCAAGCCCTTCCATATGTTGGGTATGTGGCCTGTTGGGTCAACTTTGTTCGCCGGGTCATTATCACAATACGCATACGCATTAATCCCTCCCTCCCCAAACGGGCTCCAACTGTCCGGGCTGTTAAAACGCATCAACACCGGATTAAACGCCCGATACCCTTGGCCCAATAAATAATGCCCCGTCAGCGGTTCTGGCCGTTCGCCGTTAAACCCGGCTCCATTGAGTGAGTTGCCAATGGGGTGATGGCCAAAGGGCGAGTAAGTCTGCGCGTGCAGGGCACCCTCAGGGCTAACGCCATTGAGCACAGAGGTTTGCTGATCGGTCGCCAATAAGGTGGTGCCGGGCAGGCTGCCATGCTGCTGCAATGCGAGGGGTTGTGAGTCGGTCTCAAAAAACCGGCTTTTACGTTCGCCCTCAACCTCAGTGGCGATGCGGGTGTCGTTGTAAAAACGTTGAATGCTGTTGCTGGTTGCCAGCCGGTCCAATGGATCGTACAGGTAGGTGCTGGCGACGGTTTTGCGCTGTTTGCTCATGCTGAACTCCCGGGAAAAGCGCGGACGAAGGTTTAGCTTCTCCCTGGAGTTGCACGCTGTATAGCTAGCAGAACTGCTAGGTCGTGAGCGTTTAGACCTGCAAGCGCTGGCCCAGTACGTCGAGCAGGTCACAGCCGTCGCGCAGCAAAATGGCGCAAGGCTGGGTGATGTGTTTGAGGTCTACGCCGTCGGCGGCGCTCAGGTCTAAACGGTTGAGGCTTTCGAACAGTTGGGTCACGGCCAGAATGCGCGCCGCCGCATTGGCATGCAGCACGTCAGGCGGGCTTTGGCGGTCAATCAGCAAGCTGGGGATCAGGCAGTCTATTGCGGTCAGCGGGATGTATTGGTTCATGGCTTAGTCTCGTTGAAGTAAATGAGACTGCCGCCTACCTGTCGCCAAACAAATAGGTGGCAGCTGCACGCGGGTTGGCGAACCGGCAACGAGACACCCGGCAGACCCGAAGGTCTCCCGCGCACAGCTGCCATAGAGCAACTCTGCGGGTACGGATCATCCTGCAAAAAACAGACGTTCCGCACTCATTGATCGGGTCGCCAAACCCGGTCGCCATTGGGACGACCGGCGGACTATAAGCCCCTGACTCCAACCCGTGCAAACCTAAAACCTTGTAGGAGCGAGCTTGCTCGCGATCTTTTGAGGGTTAAAAGACAACCAGCACAACCACTGCCGCCACCACCACACAGGCGATAGCGACAAGGTTCAGCCCGCTCAACAACGGTCGCTTGGCCGCCTCTTGAGGTTCAATGCGCGCCACAATCGCTTGCCACACACGGTCGGGCACCGGGTCCTGACCCACGGAGTCGGTCAGGCGGGCGAGGCTGGTTTGCCAGGCGGCGAGCTCTTCGCGCAGCCCGGCGTCATCGACCAGCAGTTGTTCAAAGCGTTTGCTGGCGGCAGGCGGCATCAGCCCGATGGCGTAATCGCCTGCCAGGGCACGGCGCAGGGTGGGGGTTTGATAATTCATGCTTCAAGGCCTCCACGCAGCCGTTCCATGCCCCGGCGCAGCCAGACTTTGACCGAACCCAGTGGCGCAGCCAATTGCTCGGCTAATTCTTTGGCGTTGCGGCCCTGAAAATAAGCGGTGGTGATGGTTTGACGCTGCATGCCATCCAGTTGCTCAAGGCAAGACGGCTGTTGCAGGGCGCCCTCGGGCAGCTCGCGGTGTCTGCGCAATTGCTCGATCGCCTGGTCGTGGGTGATGGCGATCATCCAGGCCACAGGGGCTGACAAATGGGGGTCGTATTGCGCGGCGTTTTGCCAGATGCGCACGAAGCTTTCTTGCACCACGTGTTCGGCCAGATCACGCTGGCTGATGCACTGCAAGGCCACGTTTTGCAGACGGGGGGCGACGCTACGATACAGCGTTTCAAAGGCTCGGCGGTTGCCCAGTGCACATTGGGCCAACAGCTTTTTGAGGTACTCGGCGTCGGAGATTAAGATGACCGTTCTCCCATTTATCAAGGGATGGCAATGTGCCATTTACGTGGAAAGATTAGTCCAAAATTCGTGGCTGTTCCATGCATTGGCCGATCATTTTTTTCTGATGTGCCGACTTGATTTTTGGCGGTTTTATCATCCTGTGTTGATAAGGGCCGGCCCGCTGTAGAGCGATGCCCGCGCCGTTCCTGTTTTCAATTAAGATTGCGCCCTGTTTGCTGAATGCTGGCTGTAGGGAACATCCGCAGCGGTGTTGAGTCTGAGTATTAGTTTTGCTGCTCCTGGGTGGGCAGCTTTTTGGTTGAAGAGGTCGATGCGATGAAAAAGTTGAGCGCAGTAGCACTGGCAACATTGATGAGCGTAGCGGTCACCCCGGTGTTTGCAGCAGGGTTTGACCTGGGCGCGGCAACCCAGCTCTTGGGCCAGGTACAAGGTGGCAACAGCGCCAGCTCTGACAAGTCGGTGCAGGCCTTGCAACTGCTGACCAAAGCCCAGCAGATGGGCGTCAAGCCTGAGCAAGCAGCAGGTGGCGTGGGGGCGATGTTGAGCCTGGCAAAAAACCAGCTGACGGCCAATGATTACGCAGCCTTGACCCAGCAAGTGCCGGGCATTAACAAGGTCACCGGCGCCGGTGCCCTGACTCAACTGAGCCAGTTCAGCGCGAAAAACCCGCAGCTTCAGGCCTTGGTGGGCCAGATCAACCCGGTCAGCAATGATGCCAAAGTGGCGGTCAGCAACGTGACCAACCAGTCGCAATTGAACAGCGCGTTCCAGGCGCTGGGCATGAAAAGCAGCATGGTCCAGGAATTCGCCCCTGTGATCACTCAGTACCTGGGCCAGCAAGGGGTTGCCAGCCCGCTGCTGACCACCCTGGGTACGCTGTGGGGCATCTAAGGATTAGCCGCGTTCAGCCCGCAATGTGCTGATGCGCTGGTCTTTCTTGATCCAGAGCTGGTTGACCCAGCTCTGGATCTGCTCGCGAAACACCGGATCGTTCTCGTAATCACCCTGACACAGGGCCGGATCCAGTTCGCGGGTCTGGATATCAACAATCACTTTGGGCACTTGCCCACTGATCAACGCCCAAAAACCCGGAATCTTTGCCTGTGGATACACCACGGTGACGTCGAGCACGGCGTCCAGCTGTGGGCCCATTGCCGCCAGCACAAACGCCACGCCGCCTGCCTTGGGTTTGAGCAGGTAGGTGTAGGGCGATTGTTGTTGGGCGCGTTTGGCCGGGGTAAAGCGGGTGCCTTCCAGGTAATTGACGACCGTTACCGGCTGGCGCTTGAACAGCTCGCAGGCGGCTTGGGTAATTTTGAGGTCTTGGCCCTTTAACTCAGGGTGTTTGGCCAAAAAGGCCTTGGAATAGCGCTTCATGAAGGGGTAGTCGAGCGCCCACCAGGCCAGGCCCAGAAACGGCACCCAGATCAGTTCTTTTTTAAGGAAGAACTTGAAGAACGGCGTGCGGCGGTTCAAGCCTTGCATCAACGCCGGGATATCGACCCACGATTGGTGGTTGCTGATCACCAGGTACGAGGTGGTGCGGCTGAGGTTCTCTGCACCGCGAATGTCCCAGCGGGTGGGCAGGCACAGGGCGAAAATGCGTTTGTCGATCTCGGACCAGGTTTCGGCGATCCACATCACGGCCCACGAGTTGTAATCGCGCAGCCGACCCGGTGAAATCAGCTTGAGCAGCGCGAACAGCATGAGCGGGCCGAACAGAATGAGGGTGTTGCACAGCAACAGCAGTGTGACCAAACAGCCGGTGAGCAGGCGGCGCATAAGTAACTCTTGAACATTTAAGGACCCGCCATGATAAGCAGCGTGTTGCAGAACGCCAAATCAGAGTGCTAACAAATGTTTCGAGCGCTATAGGCTATTTTCCTCTGTGGGAGCGGGCTTGCTCGCGATAGCATCATCACGTTGTTTCAGGCGGACCGGGTTGCCTGAATCGCGAGCAAGCCCGCTCCCACATGAACCAACGGTAAATAAAGGGTCTAACCCGCACCCCTAAAAGGAAATGACCGCCATGAAGTCTGTTTTAGCCTTGCTGTCTGTATTGGCGTTGCCGGTGATGGCCGCCGAACCGACCCTGTACGGGCGTTATGAGTACATCAAACTGCCGGAAATCGGTGAGACGCTGAAGGCCAAGATGGACACTGGCGCCTTGACGGCGTCGCTGTCGGCCAAAAACATTCAGACTTTTACCCGGGACGGTGAAGAGTGGGTGCGTTTCCAGCTGGCCACCCCGGACGCGGGCAGCAAGGTGTATGAGCACAAAGTGTCACGCATCAGCACAATCAAAAACCGCGCTGATGAAGACGAAGACAAAGATGAAGTCAACGTGGCCAAGCGCCCGGTGGTGGATCTGGACATGTGCCTGGGCAATGTCAAACGCACCGTAGAGGTCAACCTCACCGACCGCAGCAACTTCAACTACCCGCTGTTGATCGGGGCCAAAGCGCTGCGTGAGTTCGGCGCGGCAGTGAACCCGGCGCGACGCTATACGGCGGATCAGCCGGGGTGTTGAGGGTGTTTTAAGGCTCTCTGATTTTTGTACGGATCGCCAGAGTAGGATTGCTCCTTTGTCGTAACTGGTTTGTGCTGGGCTGAGAGAGTGAGTGAGCGCTTGCAGACAGCAAGTTGGAGGCTTTCGGTTGGTCTGTAACAGGCGTTTTGTGGGGCGCGGGCGAGGGCGAGGGGGGGATGATTGGAGTTGCTCTGACGAAATGCCCCTGCTCATTTAGCCTTAATGGATACCCTACCATTTCCTCTGCTTGGCTGATTGTGCGAGTGAGGAAGACGTCTTTTTTTCTTTCAAGGGCAATTAACCCTGATATTTCAACCACCTCAACCAAGTCTGGATTCCCGGCAACGGCTTTCAACTGGTGGGTTTGACTGAAGGGTCGCGCTGGTAAGGGCACCGTATCTACAAGGCCGAGGGCCTTGAGTAATTTTGATGCGCCAAAGATATGCCCGGACGGATCTATACGATTCACTGGCTCCCCCCTGCAATACGCGTACGCATTAAACCCGCCTTTCCCAAACGGGCTCCAACTGTCTGGGCTGTTAAAGCGCATCAATACCGGGTTAAACGCCCGGTAGCCGTTGCCCAGCAAGTAATGCCCGGTGAACGGGTCTGGTCGTTCGCCATTAAAGCCGTGGACCCGATGTGTACCGGCTGCGAGAGATGAGGCCCCATACGGCGTATAAGCGACTGATTCGCGATTGCTGAGGTGCAGAGTCGACAACGTCGAGCGTTTATCGTCCCCGGCGACCAGCGCTGTTGTTAATGTATCGTCCAGTTGTACTCGATAGGCCAACACGGCCTCTTCGCACTCGACTATTTGAGTGGCAACAGCGCCTTTGATTTCAGTCGCTACACGCTGACCACAATAAAACAGCTGAGTGTCTGTGCCCCCCGATAAGCCACTTTTTACATGGCGGTCCAGCGGGTCGTAGACGTAGTGGTGCAGCAGCACTTTCTTTTTTGCAGACATGGTCTTAACCCTTTACCACTTCCTCTATGAAGCCATTAGAGATAGCGGGTTAACACCATGAGCGGTACTGACAGAACGGCTAGGTTTGTGTGCCGTTGGTCGCCAAGCCATTGGGGAGCGCACGGGTCAGCGCTTGAGCAGCCCGCGCACGCTGATCCACACCGGGATGCCCAGGCCGATCCAGCTCAGGGTGTCCCACACGCCTTCGCCCAGCAGGGCCGCGAACAAACCTGTGGCGCTGACGATGCCAATCGCCAGCGGCACGCTAAAGACTTTCCAGAAGTTGGACTGGCGCGGCTTCATCGGGCGCTCTCCTTGCTGGCCTTGCGCCGTACCCACCACAAATACAGTCCGCTGCCGAGCACAATAAGGGTCAGCACATCGAGGGCCGCCCAGAGTATTTTCATCGGCATGCCGCCGTAGTCACCGAAGTGCAGGGGCTGGGACATGCCCATGGCGTTCATGTACCAGGGGCGGTCGCCGACGGCGGTGACGTCCAGAGTACTGGCGTCGATCAACACCGGTGTCAGCAGGTGTGAGGTGAGGTGGGTGCTGCCTTTCATGAAGACGGCGTAGTGGTGTTCGCTGGAGAAGCGCGTGCCGGGGAAGGCGATAAAGTCCGGTTGCATGCCGGGCGCGGCCTGGTTGGCGATCTCCAGCAGGTGAGTGGCCGGGGCGTGCCGGGTGAGGGGCGGGGCATTGCGGTAGGGTTCAACCATGGCGCTGAGGCTGTCGTTGCGCCAGGCGTCGATGATCAGGTCGGCGCACGCGCTGATCACCCCGGTCACGCCCACCACCAAGGCCCAGGTCAGGGTCACCACGCCGATCAGGTTGTGCAGGTCGAGCCAGCGCAGGCGGCGGGATTTGTCGGTGCGCACGCTGGCAAATTCATTGCGCCGCATAAACGGCAGGTACAGCACGGTGCCAGAGATGATCGCCAGCACAAACAGGGTGCCCATAAAGGCCAACAGCAGCTTGCCGGGCAGGCCCGCGAACATGTCCACGTGCAGGCGCAGCATGACCATCATGAAGCCGCCATTGGCCGACGGTACGTCAATGGGCTGACCGGTGCGGGTGTCGAGCATAAAGGTGTGGGACGAGTTGGGCTCGGTGCCTGCGGTGGCGGCCATGATGGCGTAGACCGCGTTGGGCTCGTCTTCTTCCCAGCCGAAATACTGCATGACCTCACCGGGCCGATGCGCCTCGGCGGCCTGCACCAGTTGCTGCAAATCGAGCTGTGGCGTGCCTTCGGGCAGCGTCTGGACTTGCGGCGCATTGCCCAGCAGGTGATCGATTTCATGGCTGAAAATCAACGGCAAACCGGTGAGCGCCAGCATCAGCAAAAAGGCAGTGCAGATCAGGCTGGTCCAGGTGTGGATAAAGGACCAGCGGCGAATGGTTTTGCTTTTCATGAAGGTCCCAAATGTAAAAACACCCTTGTCCCTGTAGGAGCGAGCTTGCCTCGCGATCTTTTAACGATCAAAAGATCGCGAGCAAGCTCGCTCCTACAGGGGAAGGGGTTTTAGAACTCCAGTTGCGCCGAGAATTGAACGGCGCGCGGGTCGCCCAGGTAGTAGCTGTTGAGCCAGTATTCTTTGTTGGTCAAGTTGCTGACATTCAGGCGCAGGGTCAGGTCGTTGTCAGACACCTTCATACGGTAACGCGCCCCGGCATCAAATGTGGTGAAAGCGGGCAAGTGGTAGTCGTTGGCTTCATCGGTGTATTGCTTGCCGGTGTAAAACGCGCCGCCGGTCAAGGCCAGGCCCGGTACCGGGTTGATGTCATATTCGGCATACACCTTGGCCAGTTGTTTGGCGACGTTGGTCGGGGCATTGCCGTCGTTGGCTTTAACACTGCTGTCTTTGATTTTCGGATCGAGCAGGGTGAAACCACCGATTACCGTCAGCTCAGGCGTGACCTTGCCGGTGACGCTGAACTCCAGGCCGTTGTTGACCTGTTTGCCATCCTCGGAATACACCCGAAACTGATTGATGTAGCCATTGGGCTTTTCGATGTTGAAAAGGGCCAGCGTCAGCAGGGTTTCACCCACGGTTGCTTTGGCGCCCACTTCGTATTGCTTGCTCACTTGCGGGGCGAACATTTCGCCATAGTTGATCGCCGTGTTCGGTGCCGTGCCCCCCGCTTGCAGCCCCTCAATGTAGGTGGCGTAAGTGGTCAGCCAAGGCAGCGGCTTGTAGATCAGCGAGATGTTGGGCGAGGTTTTGCTCTGGTTGTAGCGGGTTTCTGTTTCTGGTGTGCCAAACGCCTTGGCGTAGACAAACTCATTGGCGTAGGTCTTGATCTGGGTGCGGGTCACGCCAAGGATGCTGGACCATTGGTCGTTGAAGGTGATGACGTCACCGATCAGAAAGTTATTGGACTCGGTTTTACTCGCCAGACGCTGGTCACCATGGCCGATTGAATAGCCGGGTTTGTCGTATTGCTGGCTGTCACCGATGGGCAAGCCACCGCCACTCATGTCCGTGTATTGCGGGCCGGGAAACGGGATGTGGTCTTCATATTGGCGGATGCGCGAGACATTGCCCTGATAACCCACGGTCATCTTGTGGCCAATGTTGCCGGTCTGAAACGCCGAATCGAGGAACAGATAGCCCGATGTTTCTGAGTGATCGATGGGGGCAAACGCATACAGCGGCTGGGTGTAAACCCCGGGGCTGTAAACCGTCGGGCCGGTGTAGGTGTTTTCTTCGGTGTACTTTTGCGCTGCCACTGCGCCGCGCAGGCTAAACGTGTCGTTCAGGCGCCACTTGCCGCGTACACCTGCCTTGTCGGTTTCGTTGTCCGAGAAGGCCCATTTCTGGCTGTACAGTTTGTCGTTGTCCAACTGCGAAGCCCGAGGCCGATAGGCCTGGTCACCGAAGAACCAGTAACTGGTCAGCCCGCGGTTCTCAGTTTTCTTGTGCGAGGCATCGAACTGCAGTTGCAGGTCATCGTTGACGTTCCAGTCCAGCGCAAAGCTGATCATCTGGCGGCGACGTTTCTGCATGTCAATGGCGGTTTCGCCGTCTTGGGTCAGCAGATTCAAGCGGTAGGCAAATTTGCCTTCGTCGTCGAGTTTTCCACCGAAGTCGCCATGCAGGTAATAGTTTTCACCTCCGGCATTGCCCACGGTGACACTGCGGTAGGTGTCATAGGTGGGGCGCTTGAGCACGTAGTTGGCCAAGCCGCCGGGCGATGCCGGGCCGTACAGGAAGCCGGTCAGGCCGGTGATGATTTCCAGTTGCTCGGTGTCTTCCAGAAAGTTGCCCGCATCGGCGCCCGTGGTAAAGCGCAGGCCGTCGTTGGCAATGTTGAGGCTGCCCGCGCCGCTGAAACCGCGAATGTTGACGGCGCTGGCATAACCGGCCCCGGTGGGCGAATACATCTGCGTGAAGGGGTTGCGTTTGAAGACATCGTCCAGGGACGTTGCCTGGGTATTTTTGAGCAGCGCCTGCGATGTGACGCTCATGGAATAGGGCGTGTCCTGCAGTTTCATCCCTCCCAAAGCGCCGACATTGCTGACGTTTTCGCTGACGTAACCCGCCGCTTCTGACCCTTCAGGCACTGCCTGGCCATTGATGTTGACGTCACCCAGGGTCAGGGCGCCTTCGACCACCGGCACCAGGGTGTAGGTCTGTGCGCCGCTCTGTTGCAACTGCAACCCCGTCCCCCGCAATGCTTCACGCAGCGCCGTGGTGGGTTCGAACGCGCCCTGCACAGGTGCCGAGGTTTTGCCGGCCAGCAGCGCAGGGTTGATGGCCAGGGTCAGGTTGGCCTGGCTGGCGATCTGGTTGAGGGTCGCGGCCAACGGCCCGGCGGGCAGGTTGTAGCTGCGCGAGGCGGTGTTTTGCTCGGCGGCGATTAACGAGGTGCTGGCCAGCGGTGTGCCGAGGGCAATGGCCAGGGTCAACAGGCTGGGGCGCAAAAACGTATCGAAGGTGCGGGACATTCGGCGGATTCCTGAATGGAAACGGTTCTCAATGACTAGAAGCCGAACGAGCAGCGAAAAGTGATAGGGCTAATTGAAAATAATCTGCATTTATTTTTCTGGCGCCGGGGCGACAGTGATCCACCACGGGGTGAGCTGTTTGACCTGGACCGGCAGAATCGGCGGCAGGGCATTGAGCGCCAGCTCGAGGTTATCCAGCGGGAAGCTGCCGGTAATGCGCAGGTCGGCCACGCGCGGGTCAACGCCCAGATGCCCACGGTGGTAGCGATTGAGTTCGCCGACCATGTCGGCCAGGCGCACGTTGTCGAGCACCAGCATGCCGCGTGTCCAGGCATCGGCCCCGGCGGTGACGGTGAGCATCTGGCCTAGAGAGTCGCGGTGCATGAGCACTTGCTGGCCTGCGCTGAAGATGACGTCCTCAAGGCTGTTTTCGGGGTGCGCCGCCACGCGTGATTGCAGCACGCTCAGGCGCGTACCGTCGTCTTCGCGCTTGACCATAAACCGTGTGCCCAAGGCCCGCAGGGTGCCGTCGCGGGTTTGCACGATAAAGGGTCGCGGGTCGCCGTGGCCGGTCTGCACCATGATCTCGCCGGCTTGCAGGATGATGCGCCGGGTGTCGCCATCAAACTGCACATCCACCGCGCTGTGGGTGTTGAGATTGATCACCGTGCCATCGGCCAGTTGCAACTGGCGTTGCTCGCCGGTGGCGGTGCGTTGGTCGGCCATCCAGTAATCCAGCGGCAGGTAGTTTTTGCCCGCGAACAGGGCCAGCCCGCACACCAGCGCAATGCTCGCCAGGCCGCTGCCGAGTTTGCGCACTCGTTGCTGCACCCCGCTGCGGGCATTACGCAAGGCGTTGCGTGCGGCCAGGCTGGTGCTGCTGAAGCGGTGGTCGAGCATGCCCAGTTGTTGCCAGGCGCGGGCGTGCTCTTCGCTGGCGGCGTACCACTTGTCGAATTCGGCCTGTTGCACCGGGCTGCCATTGCCGCAGTCCAGGCACAGTTGCCAGGCAATGGCCGCGTCGAGCACGCGGGCCGACACGGGTTTGGAACTGATCGCGCTCACGTGGGTTCGCCATACAGCGCGATGTAGCACTGGCGCATGCCTTGGGCCAGGTACTGACGCACACGCGGCACCGACACGCCCAGGCGTTGCGCGATGTCGGCATGGGGCAGGCCATCGAGGCGGCTGTACAGGAACGCCGCACGGGCCTTGCTCGACAGCTTGCCAAGCAGGCGGTCGATGGCTTTGAGGTCTTCGAGGATCAGGTGCTGCTCTTCGGGCGAGGGCTGCTCGGCCTCGGGCAGCAACGTCAGTTCGTTGAGGTACGCCTGCTCCAGGGCGGCGCGGCGAAAGTAGTCAAACAGCAGGCCCTTGGCGATGGCCGCGAGAAACGCCCGGGGCTCACGCGGGGCGCTGAGTTCGCTGCGGCCCAGCAGGCGCACGAAGGTGTCCTGGCTCAAGTCCTCGGCGCGCTGCGGGCACGCCACATTACGTCGTAACCACGCCAGCAGCCAAACGCGATGGTCGCGGTAAAGCGAGCCAACCAGTTCGTGCTGAGGGTTTTGGAGTGAGGACAACGGCTGCACCGAGGGCAAGTTTTAACTAACGATAATTATTCGCGATTGTGTCAGAGGGGAACGGACGGCGCAATTGACGCTCATCGGATGGGTTTTGATCGCGGGCAGCCCTCGCCCTCACCCCAACCCTCTCCCGGAGGGAGAGGGAGCCGATGTCAGTCCCCTCTCCCTCCGGGAGAGGGCTAGGGTGAGGGCGCTCTTAAAAGCTGTGAATGATCTTGCGCCGTTGCCACTGGTTGAGGCGCTGTTGCAGGGCCTGGGGGCTGTCGATGCCTTGGGCGCGGGCGCGGCTGAACAGGATGAGCGCCAGCTCCGCGGTGGCCAGGGCGTCGGCGCTGGCGTTGTGGCGGTCTTCGACATACAGGTTGAAGTGCTTGATCCAGTGATCCAGCCCAGCCTCGCGGCCCTGATGCTGCGTGCAGAGCATGGGCGCCAGGGCTGCCACGTCCATAAAGGCATGTTGCAAGCGGTAACCCAGGCTGTCTTTGAGCGCGCGGGTGAGCATGTGCTGGTCGAACGGGGCGTGAAAGGCCAGCAGCGGGCTGTCACCGACAAACGTCATAAAGTCCAGCAGGGCGTCAGCCGGGTCGCTGCCGGCGGCAATCGCACTGGGCCCCAAGCCATGCAGCAAGACGCTGGGGCTCAGCGGGTTGTCGGTGCGCAACAAGGTCCGCTCAAAGGTTTGGCTGAAGTCGATGGCGCCGTCTTCAATGACCATCGCGCCAATCGATAACACTTGGTCGCGATTGAGGTTCAGGCCGCTGGTTTCCAGATCCACCACCACCCAGCGCTGCGCCCTCAGCGCGTGGTCGCCCAGCCCGGCAGACTCGGGCAGGCGCAACAGGCGTTGCTGCTGGGCAAGGCTTAAGGTCGGGGCTTTGCGCGGCAGCAGCCAGGAAAACAACTTCATAGCTGATACCGCAGGGCCAGGCTGCTTTGCAGGCGCTGCGCCTGACGCAGGGCTTCACGCAGGATGCGCCGGTCCAGCTGGTTCAACTGATCGGGGTCGACGCGATTGGAGTACGGGCGGTTTTGCCGGGTCTGCAACTGATGCTGTTGCATGCGGGTCTGCTGAATAAAGTGATACGCCTCTTCGTAGGCCGCGCCGTCCAGCGGTTCGATCACGCCCAGGGTGGTGAGCTGGCGCAGGCGTTCAAGGGTGTTGATGGCCTCTACACCATGGGCCAGCGCCAACAGGCGGGCACCGTCAACGAACGGGCCGAGGCCCTGCACCTTGAGGTCGAGGGTGGCTTTGTCGCCGCCTTTGCGCTCCAGCACAAACTCGCGAAAACGCCCCACGGGCGGGCGATGACGCAGGGCGTTGTCGGCCATCATGCGCTGGAACAAACGGTTATCGGCGACTTGGGTGAGGATGGTGCGGCGCAGGTGCTGGCAACCCTGTTCGTCGCCCCACACGGCGCGCAGGTCGAAGTAGATGCTGGAGGCCAACAGGTTTTGCGGGGTGGCCTCGCGAATAAATGCGCTGAAGCGCCGGGCCCATTCGGCGCGGGACAAACACAGCTCGGGGTTGCCGGCCATGATGTTGCCTTTGCACAGGGTGAAGCCGCAGGCCGCCAGGTGCTGGTTGATCTGCTGTGCAATGGGCAACAAACGCTGGCGAATCTCGGCGGCTTCGGCGGCGTCTTTGGCCTCGAACAAGATGCCGTTGTCCTGGTCGGTGTGCAGGGTTTGTTCGCGTCGGCCTTCGCTGCCGAAACACAGCCAGGTGAACGGCACGCCGGGGTCGCCACGCTCGGCCAGCACCAACTCGATCACGCGGCACACGGTGTGGTCGTTGAGCAGGGTGATGATGTGGGTGATTTGGGTCGATGAAGCGCCGTGGGCCAGCATGCGCTCTACCAACTGGCTGATTTCACCGCGCAGGTTGATCAGGGTGTCCAGTCGTGGCGCATGGCGGATGGTGCGGGCCAGGTGCACCAGATCGACCCGTTGCAGTGAGAACAAGTCGCGCTCGGAGACCACGCCGCACAGGCGCTGTTCCTTGACCAGACACACGTGGGCGATGTGCCGTTCGGTCATGGCAATGGCAGCGTCGAAGGCGCTGTGGTCGGGTGACAGGTAAAACGGCCCGGCGGTCATGTGCGCGTCGATGGCCTGATCAAAATCTTCAATGCCATTGGCCACCACCTGACGCAAATCGCGCAGGGTGAAGATTCCGAGCGGCGCTTTGTGTTCGTTAACGATCACGATGCTGCCCACTTGTTGCTCATGCATCAGGCGCACGGCTTCGCGCAGGGCGGTCTGCGGGCTGCAGGTAACCGGGTGGCGCATGGCCAATTCGCCCAGGCGGGTATTAAGCGAATATTGGGTGCCCAGGGTTTCGACGGCCTTTTGCTGCACTTGCCGGTTGACCTTGTCGAGCAGGCTGCTGACCCCGCGCAAGGCGAAATCGCGGAACTCTTCGGACAGGGCAAACACTTTGATAAACGCGGCTTTGTTCAGTTGCAGGCAGAAGGTGTCTTCAGCGGCCAAGTGTTCTGTGCGGGTGGCCCGCTCACCCAGCAGGGCGGCGAGGGGGAAACACTCGCCAGCGGTGATTTCAAAGGTGGTTTCGACCACGCTGGCGCCCTGGTGCGTGCGCTCGCCGATGACGCGACCTTGTTTGACGATATAGAAATGCTCGACCGGGCCGTCTTCGGGCCGAATGATGCTGTCACCGGGGCCATAGAAGCGCAGTTGGCACTGTTCAACCAGAAAGGCCAGGTGAGTGTTTTCCATTTGGTTAAAGGGTGGGAACCGCTGCAAGAACTGCATGGTGCCGTGGATGTTTTGCAACACCGCCGTTCGACCTGCCTGGAGAAACGCATCCGATTTGCTCATTACCGATACCGCATGATTAGCCGTTGTTGTTATGACGGGGCGTGGCCCCTGTTGGCCTTCATGCTCGGTTGTCTGCACGCGGGTGCCCATTGGACGTAAGTCTAGGAAACCTGTCTGGTGGCTGTGTTTTTCGACAACGTGCGGGCTTTTTACATTTTTCAGACCGGCCCTACTTGGAAATAGGCTTGGCTAGGTGCACATTGATCGCAGTGCGGGATAACTGACTGAACCGCTTGGTTTTTAACCGGGGGGCAGTTTTCGAGACGGGTATGAGCGAACACGACATTCTGACCGACGCCGAACGTGAACTCTTGAGCGAGGTGATGCAAGCCCCTGCTCCGGCAGAGCAGTGCGTGTTGATCGTCGAAGATGACCCGCTTGCCCGTGAGTTGCTGGCAGAGCTGCTGTCGCTGCACGGCATTGAGTGCGCAACCGCCAGTAATGGCACGCAGGCGCTGGCACTGCTGGATTCAGCCTTGCCGATTGGCCTGATGTTGACCGATTTGCGCATGGAGCCCCACGACGGTTTGCACCTGATCCGCCAGGTGCGCGAATCGGAACGCGCTGAACTGCCGATCATCATCATGTCGGGGGATGCAGAGGTACGGGACGCGATTGAAGCGATGCACTTGAACGTGCTCGACTTTCTGCTCAAGCCCATCGACCCGCCCAAGCTGCTGGACCTGATCAAAAAAGAACTGAATCTGGATCTCGACCCGGACTGTGATTGCGACCCGGAACCGGACCTGTAGGAGCGAGCTTGTCTCGCGATCTTTTGATCTTCTAAAAGATCGCGCGCCAAGCTCGCTCCGACAGGATTACGAGGTTT
>NZ_JASCPQ010000058.1:0-34772 GCF_029959305.1 Pseudomonas sp. PS01297 | reverse complement strand
GGCTTGCTCGCGATTGGATTGACTCGGTGCCACAGACAGACCGAGTTGTCTTTATCGCGAGCAAGCCCGCTCCCACAGTGCATGGGTGGGTGAGGGTTAAAGGATGTGCGGGGTTGAGCGCGCGACGATGGCGGCGACGTTCAGGCCGCGTGGAAGGTTGCCGTAGGCGCGGCCACTGCCGTGTAGCCGACTGGCAATAAAGGCGTCGCTGACGTCGCTGTTACCGGCTTCCAAAAGCAGTTTGGCCTGTAGGCCCAAGGCGATGTCTTCGGTCAGTTGGCGGGCGCGGTATTGAATGTCATCGGTGTCTTTAAAGGCCTGCTGCAACCGCACAATGTGCTGCGCCAAACGTGCATCGCCATGGCCATCACCCAGCTCGGAAAACAACGCGTCCAGCACGCCCGGTTCTTTGGACAAGGCACGCAAAACGTCGAGGCATTGCACATTGCCGGAGCCTTCCCACGTTGAGTTGACCGGCGCCTCGCGGTACAGGCGCGGCAGGATGCTGTCTTCAACATACCCCGCGCCGCCCATGCATTCCGCCGCTTCGTTGATCATGGCCGGGGCGCGCTTGCAGATCCAGTACTTGCCCACTGCCGTCACCAACCGGGAGAAACGGGCCTCGTGGGAGTCATCCAGATGGTCCAGCGCGCGGCCCATGCGCAGGCTCAAGGCCAGCGCGGCTTCGCTTTCCAGCGCCAGGTCAGCCAGCACGTTTTCCATCAAGGGTTGTTCAGCCAACACCCGGCCGCCCACCAGGCGGTGCGCACAGTGATGGCTGGCCTGGGTCAGCGCCTGCCTCATCAGCGCGCTGGAGCCCACCATGCAATCGAAGCGGGTCATGGCGACCATTTCGATGATCGTCGGCACGCCGCGCCCTTCTTCGCCGATCATCCACGCCAGCGCCCCGCGAAACTCGACTTCGCTGGAGGCGTTTGAGCTGTTGCCCAGTTTGTTTTTCAGGCGCTGGATGTAGAACTCATTGCGGCTGCCATCCGGGCGGTGGCGCGGCAACAGGAAACAGCTCAGGCCTTTATCGGTTTGCGCCAAGGTCAAAAAACCATCGCACATGGGCGCTGAACAAAACCATTTGTGCCCAAGCAGTTCATACGCCTGCCCCGGCCCGGCAGCGCCCACCGGGTAGGCGCGGGTGGTGTTGGCGCGCACATCGGTGCCGCCCTGTTTTTCGGTCATTGCCATGCCCAGGGTGACCCCGGCTTTTTGGCTGATGTCGACGTTACGCGGGTCGTATTCCGGGGCCAGCACTTTGGGCAGCCATACGTGGGCAATGTCCGGTTGCAGGCGCAAGGCCGGGACGCTGGCGAAGGTCATGGTCAGCGGGCAACCGCTGCCGGCTTCGGCCTGGCTGTGCAGGTAGGTCATGGAGGCCCGGGCCACATGAGCGCCGGGCTGCGGGTCGGTCCAGGGTAAGGACGGCAGGCCGTGCTCAATCGCGGTACGCATCAGTTCGTGGTACGCGGGGTGAAACTCCACCAGATCGATCCGATGGCCAAAGCGGTCATGGCTGACAAACACCGGTTTGTTTTCATTGGCCAAAAAGCCCGCTGCCATCAACGGCCCACCGGCCAGCGCCCCGTATTGGTCAATCCGCCCTTGCGCCCAACCCGCACCGAAGTGCTGGCTCCAGTGCTGCAACGGCAGGTCGATACGGTACAGATTGACGCCGTCCAACGACGGCGGCTGATTGGTCACTTGGTGGGTTTCGGCGTATTGATGCAGGTTCATGGTGCGGGCTCCTCGGATCAATCCAATGACCCAGTGAAGCACGCACAGCCACCATCACAAGTGGCATATGCGCCTAAGACCCGGCGCTTTTGCCCTCACCGACCACCAACAGGCGCTGCGCAAGGGCGTGCTGCACGTCATCGATACCCAGCGGTTTGATCAAGGCATCGGTGATCGCGTCGACCTGCCCACGCGCCGCTTGGGCCTCGGCGGCAGACTCAAACACCGCCAGCACTGGCAGTTGCAAACACACCGCCAGGGTCAGCAGTTGAGCGTCTTTTGAAGTGGCGGTTATCCGCGCCAGCGGGCAACCGAGCAGCACTGCATCGACGCGCTCACGGCGCAGCAGGTCGATGGCTGCCTGCCCGCTGTCGGCGCAATGCACGCGATAGCCCAATGCGAGCAGCATGCCGTACAGGTCCGGAGCACCGACGTCGTGGTCTTCAACCAGCAACACGGCGCACTCCATCGGGCTTTTTTTCAGGCTCAGGATCGTGCTCTGGGTAGCCGGGGCCAAAGCCTCAAGCTCCAGCGAGACCTGGAACTGCGAGCCCTGACGCGGCAGCGAATGGTGAGTCAACTGGCCGCCCATCAGCTCTACCAAGCGCCGGCAGATAGCCAAACCAATCCCCAGGCCGCCGTAGTTGCGAGTCATGGAACCATCGACCTGGAAGAAGTGCTGGTACAGCTCGGCCCGTTCCTGATGAACAAAGCCGATGCCGCTGTCGATCACATTAAAAGCCAACGACCAGCGCGCCTCGTCGATAGCTTTGCCGGTCACGCGTAAAATTACCCCGCCTTCGCAGGTGAACTTGATGGCGTTATCCAGCAAGCATTCGAGGCACTGGCGAATTTTCGCTTCGTCCCCAACCCAGTGATCAGGCAAACCGTGGGCAATGTCATACGAAAAAGTCAGCCCTTTACTGCGGGCCTTTGGGGCGAATTCAGCACTCAAGCCTTTGAGCAGTTCGCCAAGGCTAAAGGGCTGCAACTCGGCCGTGAGACGACCGGCCTGCAATTCGGTCAGGGACAAAATGCCATTGACCATGCCCATCATTTGCCGCGCCGAGCCTTCGGCGGTCTGGGTGTAGAACTCGAGTTCAGAGCCCATGTCCAGGGTTTTGATCAGTTCCAACGAACCGATTACCCCGTTCATGGGCGTGCGCAGTTCGTGGGTGACCGTGGACAGGAACTCGTCTTTGAGTTGGTTGGTGCGGGCCAGTTGCTGGTTCATCGCTGCCAGTTTTTGCCCGGTTTCTTGCAAGGTGCGCGCATGCAGATCACGCATGGCGTTGATCCGGTCGGCCAGCGCCAGCGACAGCAGGCAGCCTTCGACCGCCGAGCCGATCTGGCTGGCGTACATGGTCAGGAAGACGTTCGGCAAATAGCCCAGAACCATCAGCGTGTTGACCAGACCTCCGAGCAAAAAGGCCGACCAGGCAATTACAAAATAGCGCGCCACCCGCAAACCACGGGCCCAGGCCACCACGCCCGCAACAAAGATGACCACGATAAACGCCAGCGCCAGCGCCGTGGCCAGCCGCAGGGCCACGGCATAACTGGTGATCAGCGACAGCAGCATGACCAGCGCACCCACGCCCATCAGCAGGATCAGCGCACGGTCCAGCCAGCGGCTTTGCGAGCCGATCTGCAAAAAGGAGCGCGCAAATTGGCAGCCAAAGAGCGCAGCCGAGCCGATCAAAAACGGCACCGACGCGTTGGCCCACCACGGGTTATTGGGCCAGAAATACTGCACCGCCGCACCGTTGACCGCGAGCTGGTACAGGCCGAACGAGGCCATATAGACGATGTAATACAGGTAGCTGGTGTCACGCACGCTGATGTAGATGAACAGGTTGTACACCAGCATCCCCAGCAGAACCCCGTAAATCAGGCCCAGCACATAAATGCGCTGGGGCTGTTCTTCGAGGTAGGCCTGTGCGGACCACAAGGTGAGCGGCGCTTGAATAGAGCCTTCGCTGGCCAGGCGCAGGTAGACGGTCTGGCTTTGCCCAGGGCTGAAATTGAGTTCGAAGAGGTAGTTGTTTTCTTTGATTTGCCGATTGCCGAAGGGCAAGGCATCGCCGGTGCGCTCAGCCAGATAGTAGTTGCCCGCCGCATCGGCCAGGTACAGGTCGATGTTGTCCAGCGGCGGATACGCCAGCTCCATCAACCAGGTGCGGTGTGCTGCTGGGTCTTTGGGCAGATAGCGCAGATCAATTTTTAGCCAGAAGGCCGAACGCGAATAACCCGCATTCAGCGTGTCTTTGGTGTGAAGTTTGAACAGACCCGGATTGGCGATCACATCGCTCAACGTCGCTTGGCTCCCCACATCTTCGAAGACCTGCATCACTCGGCCCAAGGGCAGGCTCTGCGTGGTGTCGTCGAACTCGACTGCGCCGGCCAGCATCGGAAGCCAGCCCAGCATCATAATCAGCAAATAGCGCATACAGCCCCAGCGTGGTCCGCCCGGTTACGTGCAGAATCTCCTGTTCCGTTTGAGACCGCGTCGACCGTCTTACCTGTTAGTAATGTGGGGCTCACTTTAGCATAGCCATCCCGATGGAGCCGCATGGCCATCATACAAATCAGCGGACCAAACAGCCGCAAAAAAGCGTTTGGTGGTAAGCTCGCGCACCATGAATATCTACAGCTCTCGCCCCGTTGTCCTCTGTCTCTCCGGCCATGACCCCAGTGGGGGTGCCGGCTTGCAGGCAGATATCGAAGCCCTGCTGGCTCAAGGTTGTCACGCGGCCCCCGTGGTCACCGCCTTGACTGTGCAGAACACCGTGAATGTCAGCGACTTCCGCGTGCTGGATCGAGAGTGGGTGCTGGCGCAAGCCAACGCCGTGCTCAGCGACTCCACGGTTGCGGCCGTCAAGCTGGGCATGCTCGGCTCACTGGAAATGGTCGACACCGTGGTCGAGCTGCTTCAAGCCCACCCGCATCTGCCGATGGTCTGCGACCCGGTACTGCGCGCGGGCGGCGGCGGGCGACTGGGTAAAGACGAAGTGGGCTACGCCATGCGCGAGCGCTTGCTGCCCCTGGCCGTGATCGCCACGCCCAACCTGCCTGAAGCCCGCATTCTGGCCGAACTGCCTGAGGGCAGCGCCGATGAATGCGCCGAAAAACTCCTGCCTTTCTGCAAACACCTGCTCATCACCGGCGGACACGGCGATGAACACGAAGTCCATAACCGCCTGTACAGCCGCGACGGCAGCCGTCACACCTTCACCTGCTATCGTCTGCCGGGCAGCTATCACGGCTCGGGCTGCACCTTGGCCAGCACTCTGGCCGGGCGTTTGGCCATTGGCGAAAACCTGGTCAGCGCGGTCGAGACGGCGCTCAACTACACGTGGCGCACCCTGCGTGATGCCGAGCAACTGGGCCAGGGCCAATTTGTGCCCCGGCGTTTACCGCTGGACTTCTGTTCGTAACGAATGAGGCTCGACCCATGAAGCTGCGTGGTCTTTACGCAATCACCGATAGCCAACTGCTGGCCGGCAAATGCCTTGAGTATGTCGAGGCGGCGCTGGATGGCGGCCTGACACTGTTGCAGTACCGCGACAAAAGCACCGATGAGGCCCGCCGCTTGCGCGAGGCCGAGGCGCTGATGCACTTGTGCGATCGTTACAAGGCGCACTTGCTGATCAACGATGACGCCGAACTGGCCGCGCGCTTGGGCGTGGGTGTTCACCTGGGCCAGACCGACGGCCCGCTGACACCGGCACGGGCACTGCTCGGGTCAAAGGCCATTATTGGCTCAACGTGTCACGATCAAATCGATCTGGCCGAGCAGGCAGTGAAGGAAGGCGCCACCTATGTGGCCTTTGGGCGCTTTTTCACCTCCAGCACCAAGCCCGGCGCTGCCCCGGCGTCCCCCGAGGTGATCAACGAGGCGCGCGCCAAGCTTATAAACGTGCCGATCTGTGTGATCGGCGGCATTACCCTGGACAACGCCGCCCCGCTGGTCGAGCGCGGGGCTGATTTGCTGGCCGTGGTGCACGGCCTGTTTGGCGCCGACAGCACGCAGGAAGTGACCCGACGCGCCCGCGCGTTCAACGCCTTGCTGTCTATTTAAATACCGAATTCTGATTCAGAGAGAGCCCATCATGTCTCGTTCCGAAACGCTGTTTGCCAACGCCCAAAAACACATCCCCGGCGGCGTGAACTCGCCTGTTCGTGCGTTCAAGAGCGTGGGCGGCACGCCTTTGTTCTTCAAACATGCCGAAGGTGCCTACGTCACTGACGAAGACGACAAGCGTTATGTCGACTACGTGGGTTCGTGGGGCCCGATGATTTTGGGCCACAGCCACCCGGACGTGCTGGACGCGGTGCGTGCGCAACTGCAACACGGCTTGTCCTACGGCGCCCCGACCGCCATGGAAACCGAGATGGCCGATCTGGTGTGCTCGATTGTGCCGTCCATGGAAATGGTCCGCATGGTCAGTTCCGGCACAGAAGCCACCATGAGCGCCATCCGTCTGGCGCGGGGCTTCACCGGACGTGACAACATCCTCAAGTTTGAAGGCTGCTACCACGGTCACTCCGACAGCCTGCTGGTAAAAGCCGGCTCCGGGGCGCTGACCCAAGGCGTTCCAAGCTCGGGCGGCGTGCCGGCGGACTTCGCCAAACACACCCTGACCACCACCTTCAACGACATCGACGCCGTTGCGCAGTTGCTGGCAGACGTGGGCGACACCGTGGCGTGCATCATTGTTGAGCCGGTGGCGGGCAACATGAACTGCGTTCCGCCAGCGCCGGGCTTCCTGCAAGGCCTGCGCAGCCTGTGCGACCAGCACGGCATCGTGCTGATCTTTGACGAAGTGATGACCGGTTTCCGCGTAGCCCTGGGCGGCGCCCAAGCCCACTACGGCGTCACTCCCGACCTGAGCACCTTCGGCAAAATCATTGGCGGCGGCATGCCGGTGGGCTGCTTCGGCGGCAAACGCGAGATCATGCAGCACATCGCCCCGCTGGGCCCGGTGTATCAGGCGGGCACGCTGTCCGGCAACCCGTTGGCGATGGCCGCTGGCCTGACCACCCTGCGCCTGATCAGCCGCCCGGGCTTCCATGACGAGCTGACCGACTACACCACGCGCCTGCTCGCAGGCCTGCAAGAACGCGCAGACGCTGCCGGCATTCCTTTTGTGACCACCCAGGCGGGTGCCATGTTTGGCCTGTACTTCAGCGAAGCCGATGACATCGTGACCTTCGACGACGTCATGGCCAGCGATGCAGACCGCTTCAAGCGGTTCTTCCACCTGATGCTGGACGGCGGCGTGTACCTGGCGCCAAGTGCGTTTGAAGCCGGCTTCACTTCGATTGCCCACGGCGACGCCGAACTGCAACTGACCCTGGATGCTGCCGAGCGCGCTTTTGCTGCGTTGAAATAACCTGAACCCTGTGTAGGAGCGAGCTTGTCTCGCGATGTTTTAAAGATCAAAAGATCGCGAGGCAAGCTCGCTCCTACAGGGTTTATGTTCTTTTTATGCGCGTGAGGGGCTAATCATT
Organism: Pseudomonas sp. PS01297; assembly: GCF_029959305.1. NCBI lineage: Bacteria > Pseudomonadati > Pseudomonadota > Gammaproteobacteria > Pseudomonadales > Pseudomonadaceae > Pseudomonas > Pseudomonas sp. PS01297. The sequence continues at coordinate 27,512 of NZ_JASCPQ010000058.1, read as the reverse complement.
TATGCCACCTGTCCAAAATCGTCTTAAATCAATCGATATGGCGGTCACGCAGCAGAAAAACGAGTAAAGACTTTGTAAGGTGGCCTCCGCTTATTTCATAATGCGCGCCTACTCATCCCTTGGTCGGGTATGCCCGCCTTTCAGAGGTACGTCGATTCCCATGAACCGCACCGGCCGCGCCCTTGCACTGGGCTGCCTGTTGCTCCTTCAACCGTTGCTTGCTCAGGCAGGTGGCAACTCGCTGTTGATTCCAGCGATGGGTCGTTGCACCCTCAATACGCAGCCAGAAGACCTCAAAGAAGCTCTGGCAGCCTGCGTTGAGGCGGCAAAAACCGGGGATGCAGAAGCTCAATACGAGCTGGGTGAGTTCTATTACGACGGTAAAAACGCCCCGCAAGACCTCAATCAGGCCCTGAGCTACTTCGAACAAGCGTCGCTGCAAGGCCACGCCATGGCGCAGTTTCAGCTGGGCACCATGTTTTTCAAGGGTGAAGGCGTACCGGCCAATAACATTCAGGCCTACATCGTGCTGAAAATGGCTGCGGTCAACGGCGCCGAAGATGCCCTCGACACCGCCGACCTGGTCGCCGAAAAAATGCCCCGCGAACAGCTCGAGACTGCTACCCAGATCCTGGGGCAGATCTTCCGCAAGTACCTGCTTGAACTGCAATCGGCCGACGGTCGCTCGCCGTTTTCACCGCTGCCTTAAGGTCAAGGTGCCGAACTATTTGTCCGGCATCGGAAACGGAAACGGCATCACGTTGCTCATGCCATTCGCTTCACTGATTTTCGGCGTCCCCAGACGTTCAACTTCATCGATTCGCACAATCGAGTGCATCGGCACAAAGCTGCGTACCACGCCTTCAAATTGAGCTTTGAGCTTTTCTTCGCTCGGATCAACGACGATTTGCGTGCGCTCCCCGAAGACAAATTCCTCAACTTCCAGAAAGCCCCACAGATCACTTTGATAGATCTGCTTGGCGTACATTTCGAACACCTGGCCCTGATTGAGGAAAATCACCTTGTAGATTGGAGCTTCACGTTTGGTCATGGTGGGCGGGTAAACATCTGAGGATATAAAAGAGGGCGCGAACTATAGCATAGCCGTCGGACGCGCAACGCTAGGAACCCGCGACCATGCCCCCTATAATGCGCGGTTCTTTGAACCACTTGATGAACACCCATGGCCAAGAAGCTTTACATCGAAACCCACGGTTGCCAGATGAATGAGTACGACAGCTCACGCATGGTCGATCTGCTGGGTGAACATCAGGCCCTGGAAGTCACAGCGCGCGCCGAAGACGCTGATGTCATCCTGCTCAATACCTGTTCGATCCGTGAACGCGCCCAAGACCGCGTGTACTCGCAATTGGGCCGCTGGCGCGAGCTGAAACTGGCCAACCCCGAGATGGTCATTGCGGTCGGCGGCTGCGTTGCCAGCCAGGAAGGCGCCGCCATCCGCGACCGCGCTCCTTACGTGGATGTAGTCTTCGGCCCGCAAACCCTTCACCGCCTGCCCGAGATGATCGACGCTGCGCGCATCACCAAGTTGCCGCAGGTTGACGTGTCGTTCCCCGAGATCGAAAAATTCGACCACCTGCCAGAACCCCGCATCGACGGCCCAAGTGCCTATGTGTCGGTCATGGAAGGTTGCAGCAAGTACTGCACGTTCTGCGTGGTGCCTTACACCCGTGGCGAAGAAGTCAGCCGCCCGTTCGACGACGTGCTCAGCGAAGTGTTTCACCTGGCCGAAAACGGCGTGCGTGAAGTGACCTTGCTGGGCCAGAACGTCAACGGCTATCGCGGCCTGACCGAGGACGGTCGCCTGGCGGACCTCGCCGAACTGATTCGCGTGGTGGCGGCCATCGACGGGATCGAGCGCATTCGCTACACCACCTCGCACCCGCTGGAGTTCTCGGACAGCCTGATCCAGGCGCATGCCGAGGTGCCGGAGCTGGTAAAACACCTGCACTTGCCGGTGCAATCGGGCTCGGACCGCATTCTGTCGGCCATGAAGCGCAACCACACGGCGCTGGAGTACAAGTCCAAGCTGCGCAAACTGCGTGCGGCGGTGCCGGGCATTTGCATCAGCTCTGACTTTATCGTCGGCTTCCCCGGTGAAACCGAGAAAGACTTCGAGCAAACCATGAAGCTGATCGAGGACGTCGGTTTCGACTTCTCGTACTCCTTTGTGTACAGCCAGCGCCCAGGTACGCCTGCGGCCGACCTGGTGGACGACACGCCAGAAGAGCGCAAAAAAGAGCGCCTCAATGCGCTGCAACACCGCCTGAACCAGCAAGGTTTTGAGATCAGCCGGCAAATGGTCGGTTCCACTCAGCGGATTCTGGTGACCGATTACTCGAAAAAAGACCCTGGCGAATTGCAAGGGCGCACCGAAAACAACCGCATTGTTAACTTCCGCTGCGACAACCCGCAGTTGATCGGACAATTCGCCGACGTGCACATCGATGCCGCCCAGCCGCACTCCCTGCGGGGTTCGCTGCTGAACTAACGTGGACCTGTAGCCGCTGCCGAAGGCTGCGATAAGATCCGAAGGATCTTCAAGCTTTTAGAGCATGCGCCCACTTCGTGAGCGATCGCAGCCTACGGCAGCGGCTACAGGTTTTACGTCGCGTCAGTAAGTCCTTTCGCGCGTGACCTGCTAGCGTTATCCTTCAACTCATCTCAATTGCCTTAGGGCGGCTAAAAACGACCTTGAACGCACCCATCGAACCACATCGTTTTCTCCTCGAGCCTTTTGAGGCTCGCCGCTTCGCCAATCTGTGCGGACAATTCGACGAGCATTTGCGCTTGGTCGAACAACGTCTGGGCATCGAAATCCGCAATCGCGGTAACCAGTTCGAAATGATCGGCGACCCCAAACTGACCGTTTCTGCAGAACACCTGCTGCGCCGTCTGTACCGCGAAACCAAAGCCACTGAGCTTTCGCCGGACCTGGTGCACCTGTTCCTGCAAGAGTCTGCTGCCACCGATGATCTGGCCAATACACCTGTGGCCGAGGCCAGCGTGTCGCTGCGCACCAAAAAGGGCATGATCCGCCCGCGCGGCACCAACCAGCAGCGCTACGTCAAAGAAATCCTCGGCAACGACATCAACTTCGGCATTGGCCCAGCCGGTACGGGCAAGACCTACCTGGCCGTGGCCTGCGCAGTTGACGCCCTGGAGCGCGAGCAGATCCGCCGCATCCTGCTGGTACGCCCGGCGGTTGAAGCTGGCGAAAAACTCGGCTTCCTGCCGGGCGACCTGTCGCAAAAGATCGACCCGTACCTGCGCCCGCTGTATGACGCCCTGTACGAGATGCTCGGCTTTGAATACGTGGCCAAGCTGATCGAGCGCCAGATCATTGAAGTGGCACCGCTGGCCTACATGCGCGGTCGCACGCTGAATAACAGCTTCATCATTCTCGACGAAAGCCAGAACACCACCGTCGAACAGATGAAGATGTTCCTGACCCGTATCGGCTTCGGCTCCACGGCCGTGATCACCGGCGACATTACCCAGATCGACCTGCCGAAAGGCACCAAGTCGGGGCTGACCCACGTGATTGACGTGCTCAAGGACGTACCGGGCATCAGCTTTACGCACTTTTTGTCCAAAGACGTTGTGCGCCACCCGCTGGTACAACGCATCGTTGAGGCCTACGGGCGCTACGAACAGGAAGCCGCTGACAAGCTGGCCGCCCTGCCCGCCGCCAAGGACTACCGCAACGATGCTTGAGCTTGACCTGCAACTGGCCACCGAAGCCGCTGCGCCCAGCGAAGCCCAGTTCCGCCAATGGTGCGAACTGGCGCTGCGCCAGCGCACCGCCGACTCGGAAATGACCATTCGTCTGGTGGACGAAGCCGAAGGCCGTGAGCTTAATCACACTTGGCGACACAAAGACTACGCGACCAACGTGCTGTCTTTTCCGGCAGAAGTGCCGGACGAATTCCTTGATATCCCGCTTCTGGGTGACCTGGTCATCTGTGTGGCCGTGGTCGAGCGTGAAGCCGCCGAACAAGGCAAGGCACTTGACGCTCACTGGGCTCACTTGGTGATTCACGGCTGCTTGCATCTTCTGGGTTACGACCATATAGAAGACGAAGAAGCCGAAGAGATGGAAGCGCTGGAACGAACGTTGCTTGCAGAACTGGGTCATCCGGATCCGTATGCAGACGACGAAACTGATTAACAACCCACTGAAACGACCAAGGGATACGAGTAAATCGCTATGAGCGAAGACCGATCGAGCAACGGGCAAAAGTCATGGTTGGGTAAGCTGACCCAGGCCTTTGCCCATGAGCCGAAAAACCGCCAGGAGCTGCTGGAGCTGCTGCGCGAAGCACATCAGAACAAACTGTTGGACAGCGAAGCGCTGGCCATCGTCGAAGGCGCCATCCAGGTGGCTGACCTGCAAGTACGGGACATCATGGTCCCGCGTTCGCAGATGATCAGCATCAAGGCGACCCAGACACCCCGCGAATTCCTCCCGGCGATCATTGACGCAGCGCACTCGCGTTATCCCGTGATCGGCGAAAGCCACGATGACGTCCTCGGCGTCCTGCTGGCCAAAGACCTGCTGCCGCTGATCCTTCAAGAGAACGGCGACAAATTCAACATCAAGGATCTGCTGCGTCCAGCGACGTTTGTCCCTGAGTCCAAGCGCCTGAACGTGTTGTTGCGTGAGTTCCGTGCCAACCACAACCACATGGCCATCGTCATTGACGAATACGGCGGCGTGGCCGGTCTGGTGACGATTGAAGACGTTCTGGAACAGATCGTCGGCGACATCGAAGACGAACACGATGTCGAAGAAGACAGCTACATCAAGCCGCTGCCCAGCGGTGACTTCCTGATCAAGGCCCTGACGCCTATCGAGAACTTCAACGAGTTCTTTGACAGCGACTTCTCCGACGATGAGTTCGACACCGTTGGCGGCCTGGTCATGAGTGCGTTCGGGCACTTGCCAAAACGCAACGAAATCACTGAAATCGGCCCTTACCGCTTCCGCATCCTCAATGCCGACAGCCGCCGAATTCACTTGATTCGCTTAACGCCCATTGCCCGCTAAACCCTGACGCTAAGGATTGAAATGCGCTGGATAACCGCCCCCGGCTGGCCCGGTAACTTGCTGGCTGTGGTGGCCGGCGCACTGACAACCCTGGCGTTGGCACCTTTCGATATCTGGCCGCTGGCACTGGTTGCCCTGGCCCTGTTCTATCTGGGCTTGCGCGACCTGTCGCCCAAGCAGGCGCTGGGCCGTGGCTGGTGCTTCGGCTTTGGCCTGTTTGGCGCGGGCACCAGCTGGATCTACTACAGCATTCACCACTTCGGTGGTGCGTCGGTGCTACTGGCCGGCTTCCTGATGCTGCTGTTCACCGCTGCCATTGCCTGGTTCTTTGCCCTGCCCGCCTGGCTGTGGGCACGCTGGATCCGCCGCAATGAAGCGCCGCTGGCCGACACCCTGGCCTTTGCTGCGCTGTGGACGGCCCAAGAGGCTTTCCGTGGCTGGTTCCTCACGGGCTTCCCGTGGCTTTACTCGGGTTACAGCCAGCTCGACGGCCCCTTGGCCGGGCTTGCGCCGCTGGGCGGCATGTGGCTGATTTCGTTCACTCTGGCGCTGACGGCAGCGCTGCTGTGCAACCTGCCCCGCCTGATCAAAGCCAGGCGCAAAGCCTTTATCGGCGCCGCCGTGGTGTTACTGGTCGGCCCTTGGTGCATCGGCATTGCGCTCAAGCATCACGCCTGGACCAGCCCGTCGGGTGACCCGCTGAGCGTGGCGGCGATGCAGGGCAACGTCGCACAAAGCATGAAATGGGACCCGGCCGAGCTTAATGCGCAGTTGGCGCAGTACCGTGACATGACCTTCAGATCCAAGCGCGTCGACCTGATTGTGTGGCCTGAAACGGCCATCCCGGTGCTCAAAGAGAACGCCGAAGGCTATTTGACGATGATGAGCCGGTTCGCTGCCGACCGAAATTCCGCGCTGATCACCGGCGTGCCGATCCGCGAAGAAGTGCGCCACGAATCGCGCTTCTTCAACGGCATCACGGCCGTGGGTGAAGGCGATGGCGTGTACCTGAAACAAAAACTCGTACCGTTTGGCGAGTACGTCCCGTTGCAGGACGTACTGCGCGGCCTGATCGCGTTTTTTGACCTGCCGATGTCAGACTTTGCCCGCGGGCCTGCCGACCAACCCATGCTGCAAGCCAAGGGTTACCAGATCGCCCCGCTGATTTGCTACGAAGTGGTGTACCCGGACTTTGTCGCCGGGCTGGCCGCGCAGAGCGATATTTTGCTGACCATCAGCAACGACACCTGGTTCGGCACCTCGATCGGCCCCCTGCAACATTTGCAGATGGCCCAGATGCGCGCCCTTGAAGCGGGCCGCTGGATGATCCGGGCGACCAACAACGGTGTCACCGCGCTGATCAACCCGTTTGGGCAGATCACCACGCAGATCCCGCAGTTCGAGCAAGGGATCCTGTATGGCGACGTGGTACCCATGCACAACCTGACGCCTTACCTGCAATGGCGCTCGTGGCCACTGGCAATCCTGTGTGCGCTGCTGATTGGCTGGGCGCTGGTCACCAGCCGCATCGCCAAGACGGTGTAAACCCAAAGGCCAACCCCCTGTAGGAGCGAGCTTGCCTCGCGATCTTTTAAAGATCAAAAGATCGCGAGGCGCACTTAGCGGTAAAACAACGGGTAGGCAATCTGCCCGACGGCTTCATTGAGCAACAGCCCGGACTGCCAGACAGACTTGTACTCCGGCATCCAGCCGCCCAGCGGCCTGGCGTTGTCGACGCTTAAAAAGCCGACCGGCGCCGGCACGACCTCAAACCCTGCCTTTTCAAAACTCCACACCGACCGCGGCATGTGCCATGCCTGGGTAACCACCACGACGCGCTTGATGCCCTGCGGCAACAGAATTTCTGCACTCATTTGCGCGTTTTCCCACGTGGTGCGGCTGCGTTCTTCTTTCCAGCGAACCTCAACCCCCGAATCTTCGCGCAACGAGTCGGCCATTATCTGCGCCTCGCTCGGCGGGGTGCCGTAGTGCAAGCCGCCCGTGACCAGCACCGGCAACCCCGAAGCCTTAGCCAATTGCGCCGCATAGCGCTGGCGTTCCAGGCCGATCCCGGTGGGCTGATCGCTGCCCCACGCCGGATCGCCGCGCTCACGCCCGGAGCCCAGCAGCACAATGGTATCGGCCCGTTCAGACAAACTCGACCACTCATTGGGGGCTAACGCAGGCTCGCGCTCAATGGCGCGGGCGCTCCACTCCACCATCACCGGCAGGCTCATCAGCCACAAACCGCCAAGGCCCACGGCAAACAGCGCACCGGCCAGACGCGGACGCGAGTGGCGCAGCCACCAAGCCGCCAGCAGGAACAATAGAAGGATGCCCGGAGGCAATAGAAGTTGTTTAACAAAGTAGCGAAAAGGCATCGAGCATCTCCATAGATGCCCGAAGCCTAAGGGGGTTGAAGGGAGGCATCAACAGGGCTGGCCAAAACTCAATCACAACCCGTGTTACCTCAACCCTGAGGAAATGCCGCTCTTCACGTGGGCCCGACCTGGATCGTCGCGCCGGCCTACTTACCCTTAACCCTGTCTTTTAGCCAGATGACCTTGGCTGTCTGAGGGGCTTTTTGCTCAGTACTGCTGCCTTGCAGGCGTTCATCAGCCTCACGCCCGATCCGGTTTAAATAAACGTTGATCAACTCCAGCTCGGCACGACTCAACCCACGCAATTCCAACTCGGCAGGACGTTCGTTTCTCAGTCGCACTGCCGTCTTTGCTGAATCAAGAGCCACACTCAAACGATCAATCAGCCGCTCGAACACCTCCGAATTTATAGCCTTGTATTGCGACTCAACCATCCGTACACCTCATTAAGGAAGTTTCTTCCCCCCACCAACAGCGTAGCTGCGCTGCTAAAACCAGTGCGCCGCCGCGACCAACGGAACGATGAGGCAATCAGGGTTTCCCTCGATAGAGTGGGGTCATGTATGCTACGGGACTTCCTGTAACCCCTGCTCCAACCTGACCGGGCAACAAAAATGTCCGCGTGAGTTGAAGAGGATTAGGCCACCCTTCATTAGTACAAGTAGCCATGCACGAACAATATCAACCCCGTGAAATAGAAGCCGCCGCCCAATCATTCTGGGACAACCAAAAGTCCTTCGAAGTCAGCGAAGATCTAGGCAAAGAAACCTACTACTGCCTATCGATGTTCCCGTACCCAAGCGGCAAGCTACACATGGGGCACGTGCGCAACTACACCATCGGTGACGTGATCTCGCGCTACCAGCGCATGCTCGGCAAAAACGTTCTGCAACCCATGGGTTGGGACGCTTTCGGCATGCCGGCTGAAAACGCGGCGATGAAAAACAAAGTCGCCCCGGCCAAGTGGACCTACGACAACATCGCTTACATGAAAACCCAGCTGTGCAGCCTGGGTCTGGCGGTGGACTGGTCCCGCGAGATCACCACCTGCAAGCCTGATTACTACCGCTGGGAACAGTGGCTGTTCACGCGCCTGTTCGAAAAAGGCGTGATCTACCGCAAAAACGGCACCGTGAACTGGGACCCGGTCGACCAGACCGTTCTGGCCAACGAACAAGTGATCGACGGCCGCGGCTGGCGTTCGGGCGCGTTGATCGAAAAACGCGAAATCCCGATGTACTACTTCAAGATCACCGCTTACGCGGATGAGCTGCTTGAAAGCCTCGACGACATGCCCGGCTGGCCGGAGCAAGTCAAAACCATGCAGCGCAACTGGATTGGCAAATCCCGTGGCATGGAAGTGCAGTTCCCCTACGACCAGGCTTCCATCGGCGAAGCGGGTGCACTGAAAGTCTTCACCACCCGTCCAGACACCCTGATGGGCGCCACTTACGTGGCCGTAGCCGCAGAACACCCGCTGGCTACCCTGGCGGCGCAAAACAACCCTGAGCTGCAAGCGTTTATCGCTGAATGCAAAGGCGGCAGCGTTGCCGAAGCCGACGTGGCGACCCAAGAGAAAAAGGGCCTGCCCACCTCGCTGTTCGTGGAACACCCACTGACCGGTGAAAAGCTCCCGGTTTGGGTCGCCAACTACGTATTGATGCATTACGGCGATGGCGCTGTAATGGCAGTTCCGGCGCACGACGAGCGTGATTTCGAATTCGCCACCAAGTACAACCTGCCGATCAAGGCCGTTGTCCGCACCAGCGCAGGCGATGAGTCGCCAGCACCGTGGCAGGCCGCTTACGGCGAACACGGCCCGCTGATCAACTCTGGCGAATTCGACGGGCTGGACTTCCAGGCCGCGTTCGATGCCATCGAAGCTGCCCTGACTGCCAAGCACCTGGGCCAGTCGCGCACCCAGTTCCGTCTGCGTGACTGGGGCATCAGCCGCCAGCGCTACTGGGGCTGCCCGATCCCGATCGTACACTGCGACACCTGCGGTGACGTGCCGGTCCCGGAAGATCAACTGCCAGTCGTATTGCCAGAAGACGTCGTACCCGATGGCGCCGGTTCGCCATTGGCACGCATGCCTGAGTTCTACGAGTGCAGTTGCCCTAAATGTGGCGCACCGGCCAAACGCGAAACCGACACGATGGACACCTTCGTCGAGTCGTCGTGGTACTACGCACGCTACGCTTCGCCGCACTTCGACGGTGGCCTGGTTGAGCGCAAGGCGGCTGACCACTGGTTGCCGGTCGATCAGTACATTGGCGGTATCGAACACGCGATCTTGCACCTGCTGTACGCGCGCTTCTTCCACAAACTGATGCGCGACGAAGGTCTGGTTAGCTCCAACGAGCCGTTCAAGAACCTGCTGACCCAGGGCATGGTTATCGCTGACACCTATTTCCGTACCCTGGACAACGGTGGCAAGGACTACTTCAACCCGGACGACGTAGAAGTCGAGCGCGACGCCAAGGCCAAGATCATCGGCGCCACGCTAAAGTCTGACGGCCTGCCGGTTGAAATCGGCGGCTCGCAAAAAATGTCTAAGTCGTTGAACAACGGCGTCGACCCTCAGTCGATGATCGAACAATATGGCGCAGACACCTGCCGTCTGTTCATGATGTTCGCTTCGCCACCTGACGCCAGCCTGGAATGGTCGGATGCCGGTGTTGAAGGTGCGCACCGCTTCCTCAAGCGCGTATGGCGCCTGGCCCACGCTCACGTAGGCCAAGGCCTGCCGGGCGCGCTGGACGTTGCCGGCCTGAATGACGAGCAAAAAGTCATTCGCCGCGCCATTCACCAGGCCATCAAGCAAGCCAGCCAGGACGTCGGCCAGCATCACAAATTCAACACCGCCGTTGCCCAGGTAATGACCGTGATGAACGTGCTCGAAAAAGCACCGCAAGCCACCGAACAGGACCGCGCCCTGCTGCAGGAAGGTCTTGAGACAGTTGCCTTGATTCTCGCGCCGATCACACCGCACATCAGTCACGTACTGTGGGGCCAGTTGGGTCACGCCACGGCAATCATTGACGCCGCCTGGCCAACTCTGGATGAAAGCGCACTGGTGCAAGACACCCTGCAACTGGTTATTCAGGTGAACGGCAAACTGCGCGGTCACATCGAAATGCCTGCGGCTGCCAGCCGTGAAGAGGTTGAGGCGGCTGCCCGCACCAACGAAAACGTGCTGCGCTTTACCGAAGGCCTGACGATCCGCAAAGTGATCGTGGTACCGGGTAAATTGGTCAACATCGTCGCCAGCTAATTGGAACAGGCGCCCGGCCGTTGAGCCGGGCGCCCATTAAAACCTTTCGGGTCGCCATGCCGACCTACCTGGTTTCAAGGGGAGCTACACATGATCAAACGCAACTTGCTGGTGATGGGTCTCGCTGTTCTGTTGAGTGCCTGCGGCTTCCAGCTGCGCGGTACCGGCACCAACCAACTGACCATCACCGAGCTGGGCCTCAGCGCCCGTGATGCTTACGGCCAAACCGTTCGCGACCTGCGCCTGGCGCTGGAAGGCAGCGGCGTTAAAATCACCGACGCGGCACCGTACAAGCTCGTATTGAACAATGAGCAAGAAAACCAGCGCGCTGCCAGCTACACCGGCACCGGCTCGACCGCTGAGTACGAACTGACCAAGGTCTTGAACTACCAGATCAAAGGCGACAACAACCTGGTGTTGCTCGAGAACAAAGTTGAAGCCCGCAAGTTCTTCATGCAAGACAGTGGCAACATCGCGGGTAGCACTCAGGAAGCTTCGATGGTCCGCAAGGAACTCGACCGCGATCTGGTTCAGCAAGTCCTGCTGCGCCTTGAGCAACTGACGCCAGCACGTCTGGCCGAACTGCAAACACTGGCCGACGAAAAGGCCCGTGCAGAAGCGGCAGCCCTGGAAGCCCAGCAAAAAGCTGAAGCCGAAACCCCTCAGCAGTCGCCACTCGAACTGCCATAAGTAAGGGATACGGGGCGCTCAAGCGCCCCGTCATCTATCTAGCCCCTATGAAACTCGCCCCCGCTCAACTCACCAAACACCTGCAAGGCAGCCTGTCGCCGGTCTACGTCATCAGCGGCGATGACCCGCTGTTATGCCAGGAAGCTGCAGACGCCATCCGCACGGCTGCCCGCCAGCAGGGCTTTGATGAGCGCCAGGTATTCAGCGCCGACGCCAGCTTTGACTGGGGCACGCTGCTGCAAGCGGGTGCCAGCATGTCGCTGTTTGCCGAACGGCGCCTGCTGGAGTTGCGCCTGCCTTCCGGCAAACCCGGCGACAAAGGCGCTGCGGCCCTCATCGAGTATTGCTCGCGCCCGGCCGAAGACACCTTGCTGCTGATAAGCCTGCCCAAGCTCGACGGCAGCGCGCAAAAGACCAAGTGGGGCAAAGCCCTGATTGAAGGCCCGCAGACTCAGTTCTTGCAGATCTGGCCGGTGGACGCCAACCAGTTGCCGCAATGGATTCGCCAGCGCCTGTCACAAGCCGGGCTGGCCGCCAGCCAGGACGCCGTCGAACTCATCGCCGCTCGGGTTGAAGGCAACCTGCTGGCGGCAGCCCAGGAAGTCGAAAAGCTCAAGCTGATGGCCGAAGATGGCCAGATCACCGTCGAAACCGTGCAGGCAGCGGTGGCTGACAGTGCGCGGTTTGATGTATTCGGCCTGGTCGATGCGGTGCTCAACGGCGAAGCGGCGCATGCCCTGCGCATGCTCGAAGGCCTGCGCGGCGAAGGCGTCGAACCACCGGTGATTTTGTGGGCGCTGGCCCGCGAGTTGCGGGTGCTGGCCAACATTGCACTGCAATACAGCCAGGGTATCCCGCTGGACAAAGCCTTCAGCCAGGCCCGCCCACCGGTCTGGGACAAGCGCAAACCACTCATGAGCAAAGCGTTGCAACGTTATTCGGCTCAACGTTGGGCCCAGTTGTTGATGGATGCGCAGCGCATTGATGCTCAGATCAAAGGCCAGGCAGGCGGGTCAGCCTGGAGCAGCCTGAGCCGATTAACCCTGCTGATGTGTGGGCAACGTCTGAATTTGCCAGCGGAGTAATCCACAACGCGGGGGCGCACTGGACAACTCAAAAAAACTGGCCGATGATCTGCGCTCGTTCACATTGAGCCTTTTCTAACCCAGCGAGAGTAAAGCTATGAGCAAGCGCCCCAACAAGGCCAAGTCCATTGTTGCCCAACCCCTGTTCCGCAGCCGCCAGGAACGCCCCGCCAAAGGCAAAGGCAGCTACCGCCGCGAAGCCTTCCAGTCGAGAGACCGGGAGGCTTTTTACTTTCTGGCTGCCTGACAGCGGGGATGATAAGGTCTGCATCTGATTTGCATTTCGTGGACCTGCGCATGTCTTTAAGTTCTTCACACCGTTGGCCGATGCGCCAACTGATTGCTTTTTCCAGCGTCATCTTGTTAGTCGCCTGCGCAGAAAAACCCACCGCAGCCGATGCCCAGCCTTTGCCTGTCCCGCCTGCCGCGCCGGTGGTCACCACCAATGCCGCCAGCACTGACATGCCCGACATTCAGCCCGCTCAAAGCTTTGACCAATGGCTGGCCAGTTTCCGCGTGCAAGCGCTGAACGCCGGGATCTCCCCGACTATTTTTGATAACGCGTTCAACGGCGTAACGCCTGACATGAGCGTGATCAAGGCCGACCGCAGCCAACCTGAATTCAGCCGCCCGGTCTGGGAATACCTCGACGGTGCCCTGTCACCTTTGCGCGTTCGCAATGGCCAGCGCCTGCTGGAGCAAAACGCCGAGCTGCTGAGCCGCATCGAGCAACGCTACGGTGTTGACCGCCGGGCGCTGGTGTCGGTGTGGGGCATGGAAAGCAACTTTGGCACCTTCCAGGGCAACAAGTCGGTGATTCGCTCACTGGCCACCCTCGCCTACGAAGGCCGTCGCCCTGAGTTCGCCCAAAGCCAACTGATTGCCGCGCTCAAGATCATTCAGGAAGGCGATGTCACGCCGGACAAAATGCTCGGCTCCTGGGCGGGCGCCATGGGCCAGACCCAGTTCATCCCGACCACCTATGAAACCCACGCTGTGGATTTCGATGGCGATGGCCGTCGCGATATCTGGAACAGCTCAGCCGACGCCCTGGCCTCGACCGCCCACTACTTGCAAAGCTCTGGCTGGAAGCAAGGCCAGCCGTGGGGCTTTGAGGTTCAGTTGCCAGCCGGATTCGATTACGCGCTGGCCGATGGCGCGGTGCGCAAAAGCGTCAGTGAATGGCGCAAGCTCGGCGTAACACTGCCGGCTGGCACCCAGGCACCTGCCGGGTCCGAAGAACTCAGCGCCACCTTGTTGTTGCCGGCTGGCTACCGTGGCCCGGCGTTTTTAGTGCTGGATAACTTCCGCGCCATTTTGCGTTACAACAACTCGTCATCGTATGCCTTGGCGGTGGGTTTGCTGTCGCAACGCTTCAATGGCGGCGGGGTGATAGTGGGTGACTGGCCAAAAGACGACCTGCCCTTGAGCCGCACCGAGCGTATGGAGTTGCAGACCCTGCTGAGCCAGCGCAACTTCGATGCGGGCAACCCTGACGGCATTATTGGCGCCAACACCCGTAAAGCGATTCGTAGCGCCCAACAAGCTTTTGGCTGGCCCGCCGACGGCTACCCGACGCACAAACTGCTCGAGCGTTTGCGCAGCCAATAACCTATTAATTTGTAGGAGTTGCCGGAGGCTGCCATCTGTTGATCTTTAACGTCAAAAGATCGCAGCCTGCGGCAGCTCCTACGGGGTGAACAACAAAAAACTGTAGGAGCGAGCTTGCCTCGCGATCTTTTGATCTTTTAAAAAGTCGCGAGGGACAAAGTCAGGCTTGAACCGTTACCACGGCCTGTTCAAGCACTAGCTGCTGCTTGTCGGCATCCAGACGCACGTGCGCGCCCATCGGCAAGGTGATGTTCGGGTCGCAATGACCGCTGCGCCAGCCGGCCAGAACGGGAATATTCAGCGGCCCCAGCTCTTGCTTGAGCAACAACTCCAGCCGCGAAACATCGACTCCGGCAAAATCCCCCACCATCACTCCGCGCACCTGCCCAAGCTTGCCCGCCTGGCGAAGATGGGTGAGCAAGCGGTCGACCCGGTATAACGGCTCGTTGACGTCTTCGATAAACAGGATGATGCCCTGATCGTCCAGCTCAAACGCCGTGCCGATGGTGGCGCAGATCATCGACAGGTTGCCGCCCAGCAAGCGGCCGCTGGCACTGCCCGGCGCAAGGGTGGTTAACGGGTACGCCGCAGGATGCTCCAGCAACGCCGGTTGTTGCCCGCTGAGCATGCGCAGCAAGGAGGATTCTGTGGGCGGCTGTTTATTGCCCAGCAGGTCCGCATTCAACATGGCCCCGTGGAAGGTCACAAAGCCCGCGTAACGGGTGATCGCCAAATGCAGCGCAGTAATGTCGCTGTAGCCTACAAACGGCTTGGGATGGCGTCTGAGCAGCTCAAAATCGATGTGCTCGAGAAAGCGTGTGCAGCCATAGCCTCCGCGCATGCACAGGATGGCATCCACAGTGTCGTCGGCAAAGGCATCGTGCAGGTCATGCAAGCGCACAGCATCGGAACCGGCCAGGTAGCCGTCTTTCTCCCAGACGCCTGGAAACACCTTGAGCTGATAGCCACGGGTTTCCATCCATTGGGTTGCACTGTGCAGATCGAATTCGGAGGGGCCAGCCGGGGCGATCACACCGATCACCCCGCCTGCAGGCAGCGCGGGCACTGCGCTGTGAGTAGTGAACGACACAGGCGCAGCGAACCGGCTATTCATGGTTTCAGGAACCTACCAACATGTCTTTAACCAGTTTGGCTTGCTCGTCTGCGTGGTACGAAGAACGCACCAACGGGCCGGAGGCGACGTTTTTGAAGCCCATTTTGTAACCTTCTTCGGCGAACCAGGCGAAGGTGTCCGGGTGCACAAAACGCTGCACCGGCAAGTGGCTGCGCGACGGTTGCAGGTACTGGCCCAGGGTCAGCATGTCGATGTCGTGTTCACGCATGCGCTGCATCACTTCAATGACTTCGTCATCGGTTTCACCCAGGCCCAGCATCAAGCCGGACTTGGTTGGAATGTGCGGCATCATTTGCTTGAAGCGTTGCAGCAGGGTCAGCGACCACTGGTAGTCAGAACCAGGGCGCGCAGCCTTGTACAGGCGAGGCACGGTTTCGAGGTTGTGGTTGAACACATCCGGCGGCTCGGCGGCAGTGATTTCCAGCGCGATGTCCATGCGGCCACGGTAGTCCGGAACCAGGGTTTCGAGCACGACGTTTGGCGACAGGCGACGGATTTCACGGATGCAGTCGGCAAAGTGCTGAGCACCACCGTCACGCAAGTCATCACGGTCTACCGAGGTGATGACCACGTACTTCAAACGCAAGTCGGCAATGGCAACGGCCAGGTTATCCGGCTCGTTGGTGTCCAGTGGTTTTGGACGGCCATGCCCTACGTCGCAGAACGGGCAACGACGTGTGCAGATGTCACCCATGATCATGAACGTCGCAGTGCCGCCCGAGAAACACTCGCCCAGGTTCGGGCAGGAGGCTTCTTCGCACACACTGTGCAGCTTGTGTTTGCGCAGCAACGCCTTGATGCGGTCGACTTCCGGCGACACCGGGATGCGCACGCGAATCCAGTCTGGCTTCTTCGGCAGCTCGGTGGTCGGAATGATTTTTACCGGGATACGCGCAACCTTTTCGGCACCGCGCAATTTAACGCCAGTCTCAACCTTGGAACGGGCCTCTTGCGCACGGGCCACACGTTCGGAGATATCCAGCGTCGGGATCAGGGTTTGAACAGCGTCTTGCGCAGTAGTCATATCAATCGATTCCGCCCGTTAGGGTCGTCTGCTCAGCATAGTCGAGGTGTTTGACGAGCTGCGCACGCAGCTGGACACCTACCTCGGCAAATTCAATCGGCCCTGCATGGTCACGCAACTGGGTCATTGCCAGCCCCGCATAACCACAGGGGTTAATCCGTCGAAACGGTTCCAGGTCCATGTCCACATTCAGGGCCAGACCGTGGAAAGAGCAACCATTGCGAATGCGCAGGCCCAGGGATGCGATTTTCGCACCGTCGACATACACGCCGGGCGCATCGGGCTTGGCCGCTGCGGTCACGCCATAGGTGGCCAGCAACTCGATCAGGCAAAGCTCCATGCGGCTGACCAGCTCACGCACGCCAAAACCGAGACGGCGCACATCCAGCAACAGGTAAGCGACCAACTGGCCGGGCCCGTGATAGGTCACTTGCCCGCCGCGGTCCGATTTAACCACCGGGATATCCCCCGGCAACAACAAGTGTTCGGCCTTGCCCGCCTGACCTTGGGTGAACACCGGCGGATGCTGCACCAACCAGACCTCGTCTTGGGTGTCCGGCGTGAGCTTGCGTTGGTCGGTGAAACGTTGCATCGCCAGCCAGGTGCGCTCGTAGTCGAGTACACCCAGATCGCGAATACCCAAGATCTGCGACATCACAGCACCATGTGCACGAAGCCGGTGGCTCGCAGCTCGCTGTTGATGTTGTACAGCTGGTCTTGATCGGTCGCAACGATGTGCAACTGAATCGTGGTGTATTTGCCGTTGGTGCTCTGACGCTCGTCGATGCGCTCGTCATTGATCTTTGCGTGTTTCAGAACGATGGCAATGATCTTGTCTTTGTTGCCCACACCCGTGTCACTGATCACCTTAACCGGATAGTCAGTTTGAGGAAATTCGATCTTTGGCGCCTTTACTTCGGTATCGGTCATGGCGTATTGGCCTCGGGAACTACAGAGCGGCCCCCTGCACAATCAGCAAGGGGCCACGCAGGGTGGGTGAAATCAGTTGAACAGCCCAAAGAAGAATAGACGGATGCTATCCCACACACGGCGGAAAATGCCACCTTCCTCAACCGGCTCAAGCGCGATCAAGTCAGCACTGTGGATAACTTTGTCGTCCAGTTTGACTTCAACCTTGCCGATTACATCGCCTTTAGCGATAGGGGCCATCAGCTGCGGGTTCATGGTCATGCTCGCCGCCAGCTTTTTCAATTGGCCTTTTGGCAGGGTCAAGCTCAGGTCATCGGCCAGGCCAGCTTTAACCTGGTGAGTGGTGCCTTTCCAGACTGGCGCTTGAGCAAGCTCCGTGCCCTTCTGGTAGAAGGTCTGGGTTTCGAAGAAACGGAAGCCGTAGGTCAGCAGTTTCTGGGTTTCAGCAGCACGGGCTGCTTCGCTGTTGGTGCCGAACACCACGGCGATCAGGCGCATGCCGTCACGTACTGCCGAAGACACCATGCAGTAGCCCGCTTCGTCGGTGTGACCGGTTTTCAGACCGTCAACGGTCTTGTCACGCCACAGCAACAAGTTACGGTTAGGCTGCTTGATACCGTTCCAGAAGAACTCTTTTTGCGAGTAGATCGCGTAGTGAGTCGGGTCTTCGTGAATGATGGCGCGAGCCAGCAACGACATGTCGTGAGCCGACGAGTAGTGCTCCGGGTTCGGCAGGCCGGTCGGGTTCATGAAGTGGCTGTTGGACATGCCCAGGTCGCCAGCGGTTTTGTTCATCATGTCAGCGAAGGCGTCTTCGCTGCCGGCGATGTGCTCGGACAGCGCAACGCTGGCGTCGTTACCCGACTGAATGATGATGCCGTGCAGCAGGTCGCTGACCGATACCTGGCTGCCGACCTTGATGAACATACGCGAACCGCCGGTGCGCCAGGCGTTTTCGCTGACGGTCACCGGGTCGTTCTCGCCGATCTGGCCACGACGGATTTCCAGGGTTGCAATGTAAGCGGTCATCAGCTTGGTCAAGCTGGCCGGAGGCAGACGCTGATCACCGTTGTTCTCCACCAGCACGTTACCGCTGTTGGCATCCATCAGAACGTAGGATTTGGCGGCCAGCTGTGGCGGCGACGGCATCATCTCGGCTGCCCAGGCGGCAGGAGTGACGATCAGCGGTACAAGCAGGCACAGGCGTTTGGCAAAGGTGGTGATGTTCATCCGTCTCTCGAGTTTGCTAATGGAACCTTACCCTCGCGGGCAAAACTTTTTGACAGCCGTTTAACGGGCTGCCACGTGTTCAGTGTTACTGATCGGTCACAACGCTCGGCTGGCCCAAATTGGCCAGACGCACGCTGTTTTGCGTTTGTTGCACTTCACCGGCCGAGGCAATCGGCCCC
This sequence comes from Pseudomonas sp. PS01297, assembly GCF_029959305.1. NCBI lineage: Bacteria > Pseudomonadati > Pseudomonadota > Gammaproteobacteria > Pseudomonadales > Pseudomonadaceae > Pseudomonas > Pseudomonas sp. PS01297. Next base: position 8,902 of record NZ_JASCPQ010000058.1, on the reverse strand, counting down.
ATGCGCACACGATGAAGGGTTTGCTGATTGCGCACAATCGAGCTGATAAACACAGGGGCGCTGACCATGCCACTGAGTTTGGAACGAAGCAACTCGGCCGCATCAGGATTGGCGAATGCGCCTACTTGTAAATAGGTGCCCTGGCCCTTGTGCACCGCAACAGGCGGTATGACATCAGACGCGTGCTGTTGTGGCGGCGGCGTCCATTGTTCGACCTTGGCCGTTGAAACCGTCGGCGCGCCAGCAGCTTGCGCCACTTGCGGCTCGTTGAGCATCAAAGGTGCCGGACGGCCTCGCGCAGCCCACCAGGCTTGCGGGTCAATGCCCTCGACCTTGACGCGGGCCGTGCCGGTTTCGGCATAGCCGAGCTTTTTGGCGGCCGCGTAAGACAAGTCAATGATGCGATCCGAATAGAACGGCCCACGGTCGTTAACCCGCAACACTACAGCCTTGCCGTTGTCCAGGTTGGTCACTTTAACGTAGCTGGGCAGCGGCAGCGTCTTGTGCGCCGCACTCATGCCGTACAGGTCATACACTTCGCCGTTGGCGGTGTTCTGCCCGTGGAACTTGGTGCCGTACCAGGACGCCGTGCCTGTGGCCACGTAGTTCTTGGACTCCTGGATCGGGAAATACGACTTGCCCAGCACGGTATACGGGTTGGCCTTGTAAGGGCCGGTGTGCAAGGTTGGCGTTGCATCCGGAATACGCGAAACGTCGACATCCCACCACGGCGCGCCGTCTTTGTGCGCGCGGTTGATGTCCAGGCCAGGCTTGGCGCTGATAGTGCCCGCGGTTTGCGGCGTGCTGGTGCGGCTGCTCGAGCAGCTCACCATCAGCAGTGCGATAGCCGTGCAGGCCGCGATTTTCAGAGGTGTGCGGATCGCTAAAAACGGCATTACTTGTTGCCCCGTGCTTGAACCAGCAGGTCGGACAGTTGATGCACTGCCATGGCATACATCACGCTACGGTTGTACCGCGTGATTGCATAAAAATTCTTCAGGCCCATCCAGTATTCAGGGCCATTTTCGCCTTCGAGACGGAACGCCGTGACCGGCATGTCGTCGCGCAGCGCATCATGACTCGACCAGCCCAACGCTCGCAACTCCCCAACGGTTTTGATCGGTTCAATCCCTTGGGTCAAGCCTTCATCGACGCGGTCACCCTGCACGTCGGCGCGGGCCACCACCGGCTCGCCCGCCACCCAGCCATGACGCTTGAAGTAGCTGGCAACACTGCCGATGGCATCGTCCGGATTGCTCCAGATATTGATATGGCCATCATTGTCGAAGTCCACGGCATAGGCGCGAAAGCTGCTCGGCATAAACTGCGGCAAGCCCATGGCGCCTGCGTAAGAGCCTTTAAGGCTAAGCGGGTCGACTTGTTCTTCACGGGCCAGCAACAGGAACTCACGCAGTTCCTTGCGGAAGAACTCGGCGCGCGGCGGGTAATCAAAGCCCAGGGTCGAGAGCGCATCAATCACTCGGTAATTGCCGGTGTTGCGCCCGTAAAAGGTTTCGACGCCGATGATCGACACGATCACCTGGGCCGGCACACCATATTCCTTCTCGGCACGGGCCAGCACGGCTTCGTGTTCACGCCAGAAGTCGACACCACGGGCAACGCGGGCATCGGTCAGGAACATCGGACGGTATTCTTTCCACTGTTTGACGCGCTCAGCCGGGCGCGAAATGGCATCCAGAATGCTCTGCTTGCGCTCGGCCTCCCGAAAAACATCCATCAGCTGTTCACCGGCGAACCCGTAGTCGCGGGTCATCTCACCGACAAATTCAGCCACTTGGGGCGAGCCATCGTAGTCGCCGGCCACCGCGCCTTGCGCTGCCCCGAACAGGCCCAGAAAGCCCATCCACGACGCGTATCGAGTGGCCCAGCCACGCATTGCTTGCATTGAATTCTTCACCTTAATCAAACTTGTGCAATCCATTTGCGATGCGTATGGATTGACATCAAAACCCCAAACGCTGACAGCAGCGTCACGAGCGAAGTTCCGCCGTAACTAATAAACGGCAATGGCACGCCCACCACCGGCAACAGCCCACTGACCATACCGATGTTGACGAAAACATAAACAAAAAAGGTCATGGTCAAACTGCCAGCCAGCAATTTGCCGAACAGGGTTTGCGCCTGGGCGGTAATCACCAGGCCACGACCAATCAACAGCAGGTAGATCAACAACAGCGCGCAAATGCCCACCAGGCCAAACTCTTCGCCCATCACCGCAATGATGAAGTCGGTGTGGCTCTCGGGTAGAAAGTCCAGGTGCGACTGGGTGCCCAGCAGCCAGCCCTTGCCGAACACGCCGCCCGAACCGATGGCCGCCTTGGACTGGATGATGTTCCAGCCGGTGCCCAGCGGGTCGCTCTCAGGGTCGAGGAAGGTCAGAATTCGCTGCTTCTGGTAGTCGTGCATGATGAAAAACCACATGCCAATCGCCACCGGGACCGCAGCCGCCAGCACGCTGACAATCCAGCGCCAGCGCAAACCGCCCATAAACAGCACAAACGCGCCCCCGGCCAGTACCAGCAAGGCGGTGCCGAGGTCGGGCTGACGCACGATCAGGCCGAAGGGTATGCCGATGAGCAATAAACTGACCGCCACGTGCTTGAGCTGCGGCGGCAAGGTGCGCTTGGACAGATACCAGGCGATGGTCGCGGGCATCAGGATTTTCATGAACTCAGAGGGCTGGAAACGAATGACCCCCGGAATGTTGATCCAGCGCGTGGCGCCCATGGCGTTGTGGCCCATGACGTCTACCACCACCAGCAACATCACGCCGAGCAAATAGCAGACCGGCACCCAGCGCGCCATAAAACGCGGCTCAAGCTGGGCGATGACAAACATCGACACCAGCCCGATACCAAACGAGGTGGCCTGCTTGCTCAGCAGGTCCCAGCTTTTACCACTGGCCGAATACAGCACAAACAAACTGCCTGCGGCGAGGGTGAGCAACAAAATCAGCAAGGGGCCGTCGATGTGCAGACGCTGCAACAGCGTGGCACGGCGACGCATCACATCCTCACTGGAGAGGATGCGGTCAAAATTACTCATCATTGGCCGTAGCCTCCGCCTTGGAAACACTGGCGTATTCAGGTTTGAGTTTGCCGTCTTCACCGAGCAACCAGGCGTCCATGACCGAGCGCACCACCGGCGACGCCACACGGCTGCCGGCCTCGCCGTTTTCAATCATGACCGAGACCGCAATCTGCGGGTTGTTCGCCGGGGCAAAACCCACGAACAACGCGTGGTCACGGTGACGTTCCTGGACCTTGGACCGGTCGTACTTTTCACCTTGTTTGATGGCGACCACCTGGGCCGTACCGCTCTTGCCCGCGATCAGGTACTGCGCGCCGACACCGGCGACCCGCGCCGTACCGCGAGCGCCATGCACCACCTGCTGCATGGCATGGTTGACCTTGCCCCAGTTGGACGGGTCGCGCAGCACGATGTCCGGCATCGGGTCCGGGTCTACCGGCGGCACGCCCTCGATGGTCTTGGCCAGGTGCGGACGGTTCCATTTGCCTTTGCTGGCAATCAGCGCCGTGGCCTGGGCCAACTGCAAAGGGGTGGACTGCATATAGCCCTGGCCGATCCCCAGAATCAGGGTTTCACCCGGGAACCAGGCCTGACGGCGGGTCGCACGCTTCCACTCGCGGGACGGCATCAACCCGGCCGACTCTTCGAACATGTCGAGGGAGACTTTTTGACCAATGCCGAACTGATTCATGTAGGTCGACAAACGGTCGATGCCCAGCTTGTGGGCCAGGTCATAAAAGTAGGTGTCGTTGGAGCGCATGATCGCGCTGTCCAGATCGACGAAGCCATCACCGGTACGGTTCCAGTTACGGTACTTGTGGTCGTAATTGGGCAGTTGGTAATAGCCGGGGTCAAACACCCGCGTACTGGCCGTCACCACGCCACTGTCCAGCCCGGCAATCGCCACGGCAGGTTTGATGGTCGAACCCGGCGGGTACAAACCACGCAAAATGCGGTTGAACAGCGGGCGGTCAATGGAATCACGCAGCTCGGCGTAAGCCTTGAAGCCGATACCGGTCACAAACAGGTTGGGGTCAAAGCTCGGCTGGCTGACCATGGCCAGCACTTCGCCAGTCATCGGGTTCAGTGCAACCACCGCCCCACGCCGACCGGCCAAGGCTTCTTCAGCCGCCTCTTGCAACTTGATGTCCAGGCTCAGAACGATGTCTTTACCCGGGATCGGATCAGTGCGCTTGAGCACCCGCAACACACGGCCGCGAGCGTTGGTCTCGACCTCTTCGTAGCCAACCTGGCCGTGCAGCTCGGCTTCGTAGAAGCGCTCTATACCGGTTTTGCCGATGTGATGGGTGCCGCTGTAGTTAACCTTATCGAGGGTTTTGATCTCTTTTTCGTTGATCCGCCCCACGTAACCGACCGAGTGCGCAAAATGCGCCCCTTGCGGGTAATGGCGAACCAATTGCGCGACCACCTCAACCCCAGGCAGGCGGAACTGGTTAACCGCGATCCGGGCAATTTGTTCTTCATTGAGCTCGAACAGAATCGGCACCGGCTCAAACGGCCGCCGCCCCTGCTTTGTGCGCTTTTCGAACAAGGTGCGGTCTTCAGGGGTGAGCTGCAACACCTCAACGATGGTGTCGAGCACCTGATGCCAGTCACCCGCACGCTCGCGGGTCATGGTCAGGCTGAAGCTGGGACGGTTATCGGCGATCACCACGCCATTGCGGTCATAAATCAGGCCGCGGGTCGGGGGGATCGGCTGCACATGCACCCGGTTGTTCTCTGACAGCGTGGAGTGATAGTCGTACTGCACCACTTGCAGGTAGTACAAACGCACAATCAGCACGCAGATCAGGGCCAACACCAGCATTGCGCCGACCACGACACGGCTGCGCACCAGACGTGCGTCTTTTTCGTGGTCCTTAAGGCGAATTGGCTGGGTCATTGCGGGGGCGCTGAGCTATTTGTGATAAGGGTGCCCGGACAATACCGTCCAGGCGCGATACAACTGCTCACCGATCAGAATCCTTACCAACGGGTGCGGCAACGTCAACGGCGACAGCGACCAGCGCTGATCGGCGCGGGCGCAGACTTCTGGCGCCAACCCTTCCGGGCCGCCGACCATAAAGTTCACCGTACGCGAGTCGAGACGCCAGCGGTCAAGCTCAACCGCCAGTTGCTCAGTACTCCAGGGCTTGCCATGCACTTCGAGGGTGACGATCCGCTCCCCCGGGCCGACTTTGGCCAGCATGGCCTCGCCTTCCTGACGGATGAACCGGGCCACGTCGGCATTCTTGCCACGGGTATTGAGCGGTATTTCTACCAGTTCGAGCGCCAACTCGGATGGCAGACGCTTGGCATACTCGTGCCAACCTTCTTCCACCCACTTGGGCATACGCGAACCGACAGCGATCAAACGCAAGCGCACAGCGAGCCCTTATTCCTGGTCTTTGTTGAGCTTGGTGAAATGCTCATGGGTGTTTTCCGGGCTGTGGTGCGCAGCGCTTTCAGCACGGCTTTGTGCAGCACCGGCCCACAGACGCTCAAGGTCGTAGAACTGACGGGCGCTGGCGGTCATCATGTGCACGATCACGTCGTCCATATCCAGCAATACCCAGTCGCTGTCGCCCTTGCCTTCTTCGCCCAGCGGCTTGACGCCCTGTGCTTTAACGGCTTCACGGACCTTGTCGAGCATCGCGCCGATCTGACGGTTCGAAGTACCGGTGGCGATGATCATGAAGTCAGTGATGCTGTGTTTGTCACGTACGTCGATCACCTGGATGTCTTGTGCCTTGACGTCTTCCAGGGCCGCTACAGCGACTTTCACCAGTGCTTCGCCAGCCAGTACTTCACCCGTGTGGGCGGCAACTGGCAACGGGGCGCTTTTGAAGGTGCCTTTGCGCTTTACTTTGCTTACATCTTTATTTGTCATATAAAACTCGTTTTTGCTCGTATGTTCGGCTGCTTCAATACACGTCAAATCGCGCCTTGAAACACGCCTTTTTAGTTCGACGCACGGTAAAGCCCGTGCGCATCGATGTAGGCCAGGACCGCGTCGGGCACCAGATAACGTACCGACTTACCGCTGGCCAGCAGTTGACGGATCTGGGTGGCGGATACCGCGAGCGGTGTCTGCCAGACGAATGCAATCTGTCCGCTCGGCCCCTTCAGGGCCAGCGGGTCGCTTACCGAGCGCGCTGCCAGCAGGTTGCGCAAAGCATCCGGCGGTTCGCTGTCGGCATCCGGGCGCTGTAGCACCAGGATGTGGCAATGCTGGAGCAACTCTTCCCAGCGGTGCCACATGGGCAGGCCGCAAAACGCGTCCCAGCCCAGCAATAAAAACAACTGGTCATCCGCGGCCAGCTCGGCCCGCATCAGCTCCAGGGTATCAATGGTGTAGGACGGTTTGTCCCGTTGCAGCTCCCGTGGGTCCACTACCAGCGTAGCGACTCCTGCGACGGCGCACTCAACCATCGCCAAACGGTCGAGCGCCGACACCTGCGGGGTGTCACGGTGCGGTGGCCGGGCATTGGGGGTCAGGCGCAGCTCATCGAGCGCCATCATTTCCGCTACCTCTAGCGCACCGCGCAAATGCCCGATGTGCACCGGATCAAACGTGCCCCCCAGCACACCTATGCGCCGGGGTAACACGTCGTTGACCTGCACGTTGCCTGAAGGGCTAAGTTCGCCCAAGTCAGCTCGGCTCCTGGCCGCGCAACTGGCCATCACCGACCACGATGTACTTCTCGCAGGTCAGACCTTCGAGACCCACCGGGCCGCGGGCGTGCAGCTTATCAGTAGAAATGCCAATTTCAGCACCCAATCCGTATTCAAATCCATCTGCGAAGCAGGTCGGGGCGTTGAGCATCACCGAACTGGAGTCCACTTCGGCTATAAAACGCCGGCATTCGCCCTGATGCTCGCTCACGATCGAGTCGGTGTGGTGGGAGCCATAGTGATTGATGTGCTCAATCGCCTGGTCCAGGCCATCAACGATACGGATCGACAAAATCGCCGCCAGGTACTCGGTGTGCCAGTCTTCTTCGCTCGCCGGGGCCACGTCAATCAGCGCCTGGGTGCGTTCGCAGCCGCGCAGTTCGACGCCCTTGGCGCGAAATTGTTTAGCCATGGCCGGCAAAAATTGCGCCGCCACGGCCTGGTCGACCAGCAGGGTTTCCATCGCGCCGCAAATACCATAACGGTAGGTTTTGGCATTGAAGGCAATCCGCTGGGCCTTGGGCAGGTCGGCATGGGCACTGACGTAGACGTGGCAGATACCGTCCAGGTGCTTGATGACCGGCACGCGGGCGTCACGGCTGACGCGCTCGATCAAGCCCTTGCCGCCACGCGGTACGATCACGTCGACGTACTCAGGCATGGTGATCAATGCGCCCACGGCGGCACGGTCGGTGACTTCAACCACTTGCACCACGGCCGGCGGCAGCCCGGCCTCGGCCAGACCTCGCTGGATGCAGATCGCAATAGCGCGGTTGGAATGAATCGCCTCGGAGCCGCCGCGCAAGATGGTCGCGTTACCGGACTTCAAACACAAGCTGGCCGCATCGATGGTCACGTTCGGACGCGACTCGTAGATGATCCCGACGACACCCAACGGGACGCGCATCTTGCCGACCTGGATACCCGATGGACGGTAGCTCATATCCCGGATGGCACCGATGGGGTCCGGCAGACTGGCCACTTGGCGCAAGCCGACAATCATGCTGTCGATGCGTGCCGGGGTCAGCGCCAGGCGCTCCAGCATCGCGGGCTCGAGGCCGTTGGCCCGGCCGGCGGCCAGGTCCAGTTCGTTGGCGGCAGTCAGCTCCTCGCGGGCAGCGTCCAGTGCGGACGCAGCGCCTTGCAAGGCACGGTTTTTCTGCGCGGTGCTGGCCCTGCCGATCACTCGGGAGGCTTCGCGGGCAGCGCGACCCAGGCGGGTCATGTAGTCAAGAACGGACTCAGTCATGGTCTCAATGGTCTTGGCAGAGGGGAAAGCGGCCGATTATAGCGGTCCCGCCGTCTCACGCACAGCGGTGACAGGCGGATGGTCGAAATGGACGGCAAATAGTCTCTGTTCAGCCCCGATTAAGCACGAGTTGCTATGTTCTGTAACTTTTCTGCCATCTTATGACCCCGCTGACGATGCCAACGATGCTCCCTGACGCCTTTTTCGACCGCGACGCCCAGCTTGTCGCGCGCGAACTGCTGGGCAAAGTCATCCGCCATCGGGTCAACGGCCTGTGGCTGAGCGCCCGGATTATCGAAACCGAAGCGTATTACTGCGCCGAAAAAGGCAGCCATGCCTCACTCGGCTACACAGAAAAACGTAAGGCTTTGTTTCTGGATGGCGGGCACATCTACATGTACTACGCCCGCGGCGGCGACTCGCTGAACTTCAGCGCCCAGGGCCCCGGCAACGCCGTGCTGATCAAATCGGCCTACCCGTGGGTCGACGCGCTGTCTGGCCCGGACAGCCTGGCGCAGATGCAACTCAATAATCCTGACGCACAGGGCCAGCCGCGCCCGGCGCAAAAGCTGTGCGCGGGGCAAACCCTGCTGTGCAAAGCATTGGGCCTGAAAGTGCGCGAATGGGATGCCAAACGTTTCGACCGCGAACGATTGTGGGTTGATGACGTCAGAGAGCGACCGTCACACATCCTGCAGACCACCCGCCTGGGCATCCCGCACGGTCGTGACGAACATTTGCTGTACCGGTTTGTCGACGCCGACTACGCGGCGTACTGCACCCGTAACCCGCTGCGCCGTGGCCAGGTTGAGGGGCAGGATTACCTCGTTTTAGAAAACACCACCCTCTTGTAGGAGCGAGCTTGCCTCGCGATCTTTTTTTTAAAGATCAAAAGATAGCGAGGCAAGCTCGCTCCTACAGGGGTAG